>CAIYZX010000467.1 GCA_903930745.1 uncultured Chloroflexota bacterium
GGACTCGTCGCCGGGGTGATCGTCTACGCGCTTGCCGTCCACCGCGTCCTCGGCGGAGCGGACGTGATGCCGCTCCTGTCCACGTTTGCCGTGAACCTGGTGGTGGTGGGGCTCGCCACCGCGGCGTTCACCACCAGCCCGCGAGCCGTGGACGTTGACCTGGGCGCGATGCGCGTGGCCGGCATCACCCTGCTTGGCACCCACGTCGTGGCGGTTGCGGTCTCCCTGGCCGCCGCGGGACTGCTCTGGGCGTTCCTCTACCGCACGCGCACCGGCAAGTCCGTCCGGGCCGTGGCCACGGACCGTGCGGCCGCAGAGCTCATGGGGATCGATGCCCGCCGGATGCTCGCACTCTCGTTCGGCATCGGGATCGCGCTGGCCATGACCGCCGGGGCGCTGCTGGCGACCATGTTCTCGTTCACCGTCCTCGCCGGGGATGCCTACCAGACCAAGAGCTTCGTGATCGTGGTGCTCGGCGGGCTCGGCAGCCCGCTCGGTGCGCTGCTCGGCGGCCTTGGCCTCGGCCTGCTCGAGGGGGCGGCCGGCGCCATGATGCCCGTGTCATGGGTGCCCGTGCTGGAGTACCTCCTGTTCATCGCGGTCCTGGTGATCCGACCGGCCGGCCTGATGGGGAACCGACGATGAGATCCACCCGCTCGCGCTTCCTGCCCGCGACCCTGCTGCTGGTGGGCGCCATCGCCCTCGTGCCCGTCGTGGGCGGCAACACAGCCCTCCGGGAGTCGCTGTTCCTCGTCCTGGTGGCCGTGACCCTGGCCACAAGCGTCAACCTGGTGATGGGCTACTCGGGCTACGTCTCGTTCGGCAACATCGTCTTCTTCGGCCTGGGCGGCTACGTCGCATTCTGGCTGATGCGCGTGGGCGGCGTGCACTTCCTCCCGGCGGCGCTGGCAGGCGTGATCCCGTCCGTCCTGCTCGCCGTGCTGATCGGCCTTCCCGTCCTGCGGCTCCGAGGCGCCTACTTCGCCCTGGCCACCATCGGGATCAACGAGGCGGTCCGGGCCTTCATGACCAACTTCGACCCGTTCGGCGGGTCCGTTGGCATGTTCTTCAGCGCCTCGGCCTACGCCCCGTACGGGGGCGCGCGCGGTGCCGCAGACCTGGCGTACCTCGTGATGGCAGGCGTCACGCTGCTCGCCATCGCCACGTCGTGGGCGGTCAAGACCTCCACCTTCGGTCTCGCGCTGATGACGATCCGCGAGGACCAGGACGTCGCGGATGTCATGGGCATCAACCCCGCCCGCATGAAGCTCGCCGCGTACGCGCTGTCCGCGGTCTTCCCTGCCCTGGCGGGCGCGGCGTTCTTCTTCAAGAACGGGATCATCGAGCCGTCGAGCGCCTTCGACCTGAACCGGTCCATCGAGTCGCTGGTCATGGTGGCGCTGGGTGGCATCGGCACCGTGACGGGGCCGCTGATCGGCGGATCGCTCTACCAGTGGCTGCGCTCCGTGCTGATCACCAACCCGCTCTTCGCCAACATCCAGCTCGTGGTGGCCGGCCTCCTGCTGCTGGCGGTCGTCCAGCTGGCGCCCTCCGGCCTCGTGGGCCTGCTCGTCAGACGGGCGCGGGTGCTGCGGGGGGCCCTGCAGTGACGGCCCTGCTCGAGGTCCGTGGCGTCGTCGTGGCCTTCGACGGCCTGGTCGCCGTCAACGAGGCGTCCGCCACCGTGGAGGACGGCGCCATCGTGGGCCTCATCGGGCCGAACGGCGCCGGCAAGACCACGCTCTTCAACACGATCAACGGCATCCACCGGCCGCGGTCAGGGAGCATCCGGCTGGCCGGTCAGGAGATCGCGGGCCTGGCCCCCCACGCCGTTGCCCGACGCGGCGTGGCCCGCGCCCACCAGGTGGTCCGCCCGCTCAACGACATCTCCGTGCTGGAGAACGTCATGACGGGTGCATGCTTTGGCCGGGACCGCCTTCCATGGCAGCCGGCCGAGGAGCGTGCGGCGTCCGTCCTGGCGCAGGTCGGCCTCGCGGAGAAGGCGGAGGAGCCGGCGAGGCGCCTCAACGTGGCGCAGAAGAAGCGCCTGGAGCTGGCCAGGGCCCTCGCCGCCCGGCCCCGCCTCCTGCTCGCGGACGAGGTGCTCGCAGGCCTCAATCCGCAGGAGGTGGACGAGATGCTGGGCGTGCTTCGCGAGGTCCGTGCGTCCGGCGTGACGATCCTGATGATCGAGCACCTGATGCAGGCCGTGATGGGCCTGTCGGACCACGTCGTGGTGATGGACCACGGGCGCGTCATCGCCTCGGGCACGCCCGCGGAGGTGCAGGCGGACCCC
>CAIYZX010000468.1 GCA_903930745.1 uncultured Chloroflexota bacterium
GGCGGCGGCGCTGGCCGGGGATCACGAGCGGGCCATCGAGCTGGAGCGCGACCTCCTGGGCGAGCTTGGGACCCGGGCCGCGGATGACGAGCGGGCGATGCCGGCTCGCGAGGTCCTGCGCCGCAGCCTCTGGGAGAACGGACAGGTCCGCGAGGGGCTGGCGGAGGCGGAACGCGCCCTTGCGCTCGTGGGTGCGGAGGCGGGCCGTCCCCGTGCGAGCGCCCTCGCGCACCTGGCGGGACTCCTGCTCCTCACCGGTGACGTTCGGCGGGCGCGCGCCCTGGCCACCGAGGGCGTGGAGGTGGCGATGGCCGCGGGGTGCCGCGAGGAGGCCGCGCTCTCCGGCGGGATCGTGGGCTGGAGCCTGGTCTACGCGGGGCGCCTGGACGAGGGCCTGGCGTGGATCCGGCGTGGCTGGGACGCTGCCGTGGTCCTGGGGGAGCCGCGGGGGCGGGCGCTGGCCGATGACAACCTCGCCCGGGCGCTGGAGCTGGCGGGCCTGCGGGAGGAGGGCGTGCAGCTGGCCGTCGCCGGGGCGGCCGACGCCAGGCGGCGGGGCCTGGGCCGCACGTACGGGGCGCTGCTGGCCGCCGATGCGGCGCGGCTCCTGCGGGCGGCGGGTCGTGGGGCCGAGGCCTGGGCCGAGGTGGACGCCGGGTTGGCCGCGGAACCGGTGGGGCCGGGCCAGGCGGCGCTGGTGGCGGCGGCCGCGCAGCTTGCGATTGACGAGGACCGGCTGGACGAGGCGGCGTCCATGGTGGCCGGGGCGATGAGCGCGGGCGACACCGATGCGGTGGGCTGGCTCGTGGCCGCGCGGGCGCAGATCGAGATCCGGCGCGGTGACCCGGCCGCCGCGCTGGCCACGCTGCGAAGCGCGACGAACGTTGGCGCACACGTGGAGCGCGGCGAGGGGGCGGGGACCACTGACGGGGCCGATGCCGCGGAAGGCGCCGCCGATGCCGCCGCGGAAGCTGCCACCGACGCCGATCGGACCGGCGCGTCCCTCGTGGTGCTGGGCGCGAGCATCGGCCCGCTGCTCGCCCTCGCGGGACGCGCCGCCGCGGATCGGACGCTCCAGCTCCGGGCAACGGGCGCGGGTCCGGACGCCGGCCTCATCGCGGACCGCAGGCGGATCGACGCCCTGGTCGCCTGGCTCCACCGCCGTGCAGAGCTGGCCGCGGCCCTCGCCCCGTACCTCGCCATCGCCGCCGCGGAGCTGGCCCGTGCCGCGGACCCGGCCGCCGCCGCGGACGCCTGGCGCGTGGCCCGTGCCGCCGCCCTTGCAGGACCCAACCCGCTCCCGGGCGCCGCCGCCTACGCGTGCCTGCGCCTGGCAGAGTCCATGGTCGTCGCGCTCGGCGGCCGCGATCCGCGTGACGAGGCTGCGGCCGCGGTGCGCCAGGGGATCGGTCTTGCATCGGCCGCCGGTCTCACCGCCCTCGAGGGCGATCTCCGTCTCCTCGCCCGCCGCGCGCGGCTCCCGCTGGACGGCGGACCGGCCTCGGCATCGGCTTCGGGCGCGCCCTCGGCCTCCTCTCCGGACATCGGCAACCCCTTCGGCCTCACCGATCGTGAGGTGGAGGTCCTCCGGCTCGTGGCGGCGGGCTGCACCAACCGGGAGATCGGCGAGCAGCTGTTCATGAGTCCCAAGACCGCCAGCGTCCACGTCTCCGCGATCCTGGGCAAGCTGGGGGTTCCAGGGCGACTCGACGCCGCCCTGGTCGCCCAGCAGGTTGGCCTCGCTGGGCCGTCCCCGCTCACTTGACGGTGGTGGCCATCCGGACGAGCTCCATGAAGGCGTCATCCTCGGCCTCGTAGCCAGGCGTCGCCAGCAGGTCGATCTCCAGCATCTGCCCCTTGACCTTCACGAAGTACGTGATCACGTACTGCGCCGTCCCCTGCAGCGTGCAGTGGAAGGTGAGGCGCA
>CAIYZX010000469.1 GCA_903930745.1 uncultured Chloroflexota bacterium
CACGGTGCAGCCGATGCAGTCGAACGCCAGCTCCATGTGCGTCGCGGAGGTGGCGACGCTCCCGTCGGCGCCGGTCACCGGCCAGCTGGCGTCCACGATCATCGTCTTCGGGGTGCCGTCATCGGTCACCAGGACCACGAGGCCCGCCTCGCCGGTCACTCCGGCAGGCGTGGTGATGCCGAGGTCTGCGGGCGTGAGCGTGGTGGGGTTCACCAGCCGGTGCAGGGTCGTCGTGCCCACGGTCTCCGTCCCCCGGACCTCCAGGCCGCGGACGGCCTTCAGCATCTCGGCCCCGCCACCCGAGGTGGCCGGCTGCTCGAACCACGGCCCGCCGTTGGACCGGGCGTAGGCCTTGCCGTTGAGCGTGAGGGAGTCCTGCAAGACCTGGACGCCGTTGACGAAGATCCTCAGGTTGGTGGCGCTGCCGATGGGGCCGAAGGTCATGGTGCCGGACAGCGCCCCGGTCACGTCACCCTGGACCACGGTCCCGGTGACCGTTGCCTTGGCCGTGAGCGTCGGGCTCGCCAGGATCTTGGCCGCCGCGGCCACCAGGTCAACCTCGGGGGTGGGCGATGGGACCGGGGTTGCCGGCGCACTGGGTGTCGGGGTGGCCTCCCCGGTGACCGGCGACGTCTGCGCGCCGGTCGCTTCGGCCGTCGCGCTTGGCCCTGGGGTCGCCGATTGGCCGCCGCACGCGGCGACGAGGATGGACGCCGCGATGAGCCACGCGAGGCCCGCCCGGCGCTGGTCGGATCGATGTCCGTCCATTGCTCCACTCCACTTGCACGGGCATCCCGGCCCGCGGTGCTGGCCGGGTGCCGAGAGCACCGCGGCGCCATGCGCGTGGATGACGCGCCCCCGCGCGAAGCGTGACTTCCCGCCCGTCGCCATGGGCATTTCGACCGGGTGCGCTTCGCTGCTCGCGGGTGCACAGTCGTGGTCTCAGCAGCTATGAGGAGCGGCCATGTCCGGCGAGGTCGTCATCGGCGTCATCCCCAACGCGAAGATCAAGATGGGGATGTTCAAGACCAAGCGGTACACGCTGGTCTTCACGAGCTACCGCCTGCTGCTGGCGGAGGCGCGCGACGACCTGGTGAAGGCCGAGGTGGAGCGGGCTCGGGCCGCGGCGAAGGCACAGGGGAGCGGGTTCTTCGGGCAGTGGGGCGCGCAGCTGAAGGTGAAGTTCGGGCCGCACTACCTGGCGGCACCGCCGGACTCCATCCTCGCCGAGACGCCCGGGAACGGGGCACTGACGCCGGCCGACGTGCGCTCGCTGCGGATCGAGAAGAAGCAGAAGGACGACGGGGACGACTCGATGGTCCCGTACCTGCGGGTGACGATCGAGGCGACCACGGGCAAGTTCGAGTTCGAGACCGATGACGAGGAGCCCCGCGTGGACGACGCCCGCAGGATGGCGGCGTCCGTCTTCGGGCCGGCGGTTCGCTAGCGAGCCTGTGCCCAGCGGCCCGCGCCGGGCGCCCTTGTTGCACCCTGCAATAGACGCGTGGGTGCTGGGAATCCACAAGGGATCCCGCCGAGCCCCTGGCGGGGTGCTTGTTGCAGCTCCCAGCACTGTGGCGCATACGCCAGGCCCGGTCCGTAGCACTGGGGCGCATATCCGGGCGCGTGGGCCCGATGACGTTAGACGCCCGGATGCTGAATGACGGTAAGGACGCCCCGAACCCGGCCCGTAACGTCAGGTCCAGCACCGGGGAGGCTCAACGTGACGTCAAGGAGGGGTCCGCGGACACCCTTGACGTCATTCAGCATCGGGGGTGCCAAGGCCCCGGCGCACTAACGTCACATTCAGCATCGGGGGTGCTGACGGCCCGGCGGCCGCGGCGCGGACGGCCTACGATCACCGCCATGAGCAAGGACACCACGCCCCCCACGGTCATGACCTTCCAGTCGCTTGATGATGCGGAGTCCGCGCTGGACTGGATCGGGCTGGAGTTCTCCG
>CAIYZX010000470.1 GCA_903930745.1 uncultured Chloroflexota bacterium
GCGCCACCGGACGGAGCCCAGGACGAGCATGCGGTTGGGAGCCTCCGAGCGTGACGAGTACGGGACCCGAGTGTAGCCCGGCACGCCGTTCGGGCCTTCGGACGGTTGTTCGCCCGCGGGCGCCCTTCCGGATTGCCGGCCAACGGTTGCCGCGACCGCCGAAGAACCGTGACAGGCGCGTGCTCAATGAGTGAAGGATCTTCGGTATCGTGGTGCTCTGACCGAAGAGCCAGACACCCGAGGTGCGCCAGCGTGGTACAAGCCGCACGTGACGAGATCGACGACGCCATCCTCCGCGAGCTCCAGGCCGATGGCCGGATCTCCAACGCGGACCTCGCACGCGCGGTGGGCCTCTCGCAGGCCGCGACCCACGGGCGTGTCCGCCGGCTGGAGCGTGACGGCGTCATCGAGCGCTACGTCGCCCTCGTGGACCGCGAGCTTGCCGGCTTCGACCTCCTCTGCTTCGTCTCCGTTGGCCTCCGCGCCCACGGCCACGACGACGTGGAGCGGTTCCGCCAGGCCGTCGCCGCGGCCCCGGAGGTCCTCGAGGTCCACCACGTCACGGGCGAGTTCGACTACGTCCTCCGCGTGGCCCTCCGCAACCGGCGAGACCTGGAGCGGTTCCTGGTGGACCGCCTGAACGTGGTGCCGGGCATCGCCCGCATCCAGACCAGCGTGGTGGTCCGCGAGGTCAAGCGGACCACGGCCCTTCCCATCGGCGCGCCTGCCGCCCTCGTCAACCCGGCCACCCCCGTCACAAGGAGCACCGCCCAGTGAGCCCCGAGATGTCGTCCAACCTCCACACCATGGGCCAGCAGCATGGCCGCCGGTCGTGGGCGGAGCCCTGGAAGATCAAGATGGTGGAGCCGCTCAAGGTGACCACGCGCGAGCAGCGCCTGGCCGCCCTGGACGAGTCCGGCTGGAACACGTTCCTCATCAAGAGCCAGGACGTCTACATCGACCTCCTGACGGACTCCGGCACCTCCGCCATGAGCGACCGCCAGTGGGCGGGGATCATGCTGGGCGACGAGGCGTACGCGGGCAGCGTGAACTTCTACCACCTCGAGGCCGCGATCCAGCGGTACTACGGGTACAGGCACATCGTTCCCACCCACCAGGGGCGCGGCGCGGAGCACCTGATCAGCCAGGTCCTGATCAAGCCCGGCCACCACATCCCGGGGAACATGTACTTCACCACCACCCGCGAGCACCAGGAGATGGCGGGCGGCACCTTCCACGACGTCATCATCGACATCGCCCACGACTCGCAGGCGTACCACCCGTTCAAGGGCAACATCGACGTCGACAAGCTCAAGGCGCTGATCGCAGAGGTGGGCGCGGACAAGATCCCGTACGTCTCCCTCGCCGGCACCGTGAACATGGCGGGCGGGCAGCCGGTCTCCATGGCGAACGTCCGCGAGATCCGCGAGGTCTGCGAGCCGCTGGGCATCCGCGTGATGCTGGACGCCACCCGGATGGTGGAGAACGCGCTGTTCATCCAGGAGCGCGAGGAGGGCTACGCGGACAAGTCGATCGCCGAGATCCTGTTCGAGTTCTGCTCGTACACGGACGGCGCGTGGATGAGCGCGAAGAAGGACAACCTCGTCAACATCGGCGGCTGGCTCGCCGTGAACGACTGGGACACCTTCGAGGAGCTGCGCAACCTCGTCGTGGTCTTCGAGGGCCTGCACACGTACGGCGGCCTGGCGGGACGCGACATGGAGGCGCTCGCCATCGGCATCGAGGAGGCCGTCCAGGACGAGCACGTGCGCTCGCGCGTTGGCCAGGTCCGGTACCTCGGCGAGCTGCTGGAGCAGTGGAACATCCCGGTGGTGAAGCCCATCGGCGGCCACGCCGTCTTCCTGGACGCCCGCGCGTTCTACCCGCACCTGCCGCAGGACCTCTTCCCGGGCCAGACGCTGGCGGCCCAGCTCTACCTGGATTCCGGCATCCGGTCCATGGAGCGCGGCATCGTCTCCGCCGGCCGTGACCACGTCACCGGCGACCACAAGCGGCCGAAGCTGGAGCTGACCCGCCTCACCATCCCGCGGCGCGTGTACACGCAGGCGCACATGGACGTGGTGGCCGAGTCCGTGAAGGCCTGCTACGACGCCGCGTCCGAGGTTAAGGGCCTGGAGATGGTCTACGAGCCCAAGTACCTGCGGTTCTTCCAGGCGCGCTTCCGGCCGCTCTAGGTCCAAGGCGCCGGAGCCGCGCGGCTCCACGACCGCGCGGCTCCCCGACCGGGTCGCTGCTAGGATCGGGTGCCATGAGCACCCTTGTCGTGGAGCGCGCCGGGACGGGTGGATCCATCGCAGTCCTCCGGCTCGCGCGGCCGGAGGTCCGCAATGCGATCTCCAATGCCCTCCTGGGCGAGCTGCTCGCGGCGGTCTCCTCGCTGGCCGCGGAGGCCGCTGCGGCCCCACGGTCGGACGGGCCCTCCCTGGCGGGCGTGGTGGTCACGGGCTCCGGCGGGGCCTTCTCGTCCGGGATGGACCTGCGTGAGCGGGCCGGCTTCAGCGATGACGACCTGCGGGCGCAGCGCCGCGGCATCACGTCGCTGATGGCCGCGCTGCACGAGCTGCCGGTGGTGACGATCGCCGCCGTGGAGGGGCCGGCCTTCGCCGGCGGCTTCGAGCTCGCCCTCGCGTGCGACCTGGTGGTGGCCGCCGAGTCCGCCGTCTTCGCCCTGCCGGAGGTTGGGGTGGGCATCTTCCCGGGCGGCGGGGCGACGCAGACGCTGACCTGGCTGGTGGGGCCGGCGCGGGCGCGTGACGTGATCCTGACCGGTCGCCGCCTTTCGGCCCTTGAGGCCGAGGCGTGGGGCGTGGTTGCCCGGGTGGTCCCGGACGGGACGGCCGAAGCCGCTGCCCTGGCCCTTGCCGCCCGCGTGGCAGAGGGTGCGCCCCTGGGCATCCGCCAGGCCAAGGCCGCGATCCGGGGCGCCCATCGCTCCCTTGCAGAGGGCTTCGAGGCGGAGGACCTCCTCTACGAGCGCGTCCTCGTCTCCGCCGACCGCCGCGAGGGCTTCACCGCCTTCGTGGAGAAGCGCCGCCCCCGCTTCACGGGCCGCTAACCCGAGCGGGCTTCCCCTGCGGGTGTCGCCAGGCGCAGGGCGCGGGCAACCTTGGGAGGGGCGTCATCGAGGACCCTGGTGCGGGCGCCGTTGACCTCCACCCAGATGATCGAGGGGCCGGGCCACGGCGTTGCCTGGTCCCGGAGCGCGGCCACGGCCTGCGCCGTGTCGCCCGGGTAGGCGCTGGAGAAGACGAGCGGCAGCGTGGCGACCAGCTCGTGCATGGTGGCCGATGAGCGGAGAACCAGCAGCCGGGACGCCGGCGGCGCGCCGATCGCGGCCTGCCACGGGTAGCCGGTGGCCGTTGGCAGCGCGTCCTGCTTCTCGTGGGCGTGCCTGAGCTGGCCCTCAACGGTGGTCAACAGGCTGTGCGCCTCGCCCGCGACCAGCAGGCCGGTGGCGATCTCCTGGAGCACGAGGTCGATGACGCCGCGGACGGGCCGATGGACCGGGACCTCCAGGCGGCTTGCCCATCGATCCTCCTGCAGGGTGGCAAGGACCGCCTCCACGATCAGGGCCTGGATGCGGTCGCGGACGCGCGGGCCGGTGGAGGCGAACAGCTTGATCGACACGTCCTGCCCGATGACGGCGCCGACCGCGACGAGGCTGTCCATGGACAACGCGGCATCACCCTTCTCAGCCCGGGAGAGGTGGGTGAAGTCAACTGCGGCAGCCTTCGCCGTTTCCCGGATGGAGAGCCCGGCGAGCCTTCTCGCGTCGCGGATGGCGAACCCCACCGCCCTCCTTCGGGCCCGCTGCTCGTCGATGATGTGCCGCTGGAGGAGGGTGAGGCCCACGGATGCTCCCGGGTGCGTGTGTTGGGTTCGGCCAGTCAACCAGCCGCCACTCACCGGGGACTCAGCCGCCGCTTACTCGCGCCCGCCGGCCCGGTCGGCCGGGTGTTGCGTATGTCTCAACGAATCCCGTCAGAACGGACACAGGCACCTTGTGCCGCAGTGTCCACGAGTGCGGCCGCCAGCCTCTGTTGCCTGCTGCGCAACAAACAGGATCGGATCCGCCCGGCCGAACGGTTCCAGGTGCCACGAATTCTGGGCAGCCGTGCTTCCGGTGCCCCAGAACGGGAGATCCGGTCTTGTTTGCCTGGTTTGGTTGTGTTGTACGCAACACTCGGGAGCGAGTCGGTTCGCGCACGAACGGCGGCGGGGAGGCCCCTACGCGGGGACGCCCGGCAGCGGCGTGGACGCCGCCAGCCCGAACGGGGCGCCGGCATCGCGCACGCACGCCGCCAGCGCGGCCGCCAGCTCCGGCGCCGGAGCGTTGACCGGCGAGGCCACGATCTCCTCAACGCGCTCGTGCGCCCGCCCGAAGGCGTCCAGGGCGCCGCCGTCCTGCCAGCCACGGCGGGACCCGCGGTCGAAGACACGGGACGGCAGGAACTGCTCGGACCGGAACAGCTTCCGCGTCTCGGGCAGCTCCAGGAACCGCCCCTCCGGCCCCGCCCCCTCGAAGGCCGCCGTCGCCAGCGTCTCCGTGGGAGTGGCGATGCCGCGCAGGAGCCGCTGCACCATGCCGATCATCTCGGCATCGGTCACCAGCTTCTCCGGCGACTGGGCGAGCAGGAAGTCGATCATGCCCGGCCCGGAGATCATGTCCACCCCGGCCAGGCCGCCCACCACGGCGGTCATCGCA
>CAIYZX010000471.1 GCA_903930745.1 uncultured Chloroflexota bacterium
CACCACGGTGGGGCCGGCCGGGATCCCGGCGATCTCCATCGTCTCCTGGTGGACCTCCGGGAACGCGCGGCCCATGCCGTCCGCGTCCAGGACCGGCAGCCCCAGGCGCGCGGCCCAGGTGAGCGGCACCATCCCGTTGGACCCGCCGATCTCCGCGGCCATCAGCGCGCCAACCGTGGCACCGCGGAGCCGCTCCACCTCCTCGCGGAGGTACACGCCCTCCTCGCCGGAGCTCAGCTTCTCGATGGTCACCGTGGGGGCGCCAAGGAAGCCGCCGGACATGATGATCGCGTCGTCCGGGAGGTCGTCGTAGGTGACGAGGTTGATGGGCCCGTGGTCCATGAGCGCCTGGGTGGCCATGAGGACGGTGGTATAGGACTCACCGCCGCCGCCGGCACCAAGCACACTGCATCCCCGGGCGATGTTGGGGAGGTCGTCAACGGTGAGGGATCGAGGCATCGGAGCATGGTACAGAAGCGGTCCAAACGCGGTCCGTTCCCGGCCCGCCTGTGGCAACGGATCGCGCGCGCCCCGCCCGGACCAGCCCTCCACGACCAGCCCTTCGTCTGCCCGCCCAGCGGGCAACCCAGCCGACGCCCCGGCGATCCTGTACCTCGCAGCGGGCAGAACCGGCATATCCGGGCCGAACTCGTCGGATGTGCATCCGCAAGCGGGCAGGAATGCACCTCCGCCGTACAGGTTGCCCGCTGGGCGGGCACCGCCAGGCCCCGGGGCTCAGCGGGAACCAGGCGATACCGTGCGGCGCGGCGGGTTTGGGCAGAAGTGGCAACGGATCGCGCGCGCCCTACAATCGGGGCCAGCAGGCGTCCCCCTCCAGCACTGCCTTCCACCATGCAGCCACCGCGGACGAAAGGGCTCCCCGTGACCGATTCCCAGCTTGACGCCGACGGCCTGGACCACTACCCGGTGGCCTTCCTCCAGCACCTGATCGACAACGGCGAGGGCTGGAAGCAGCAGGGCGAGCTGCCCCGCGCGATCAACCGCGCGCTCGAGGACGGGTCCTGCGTCCTTGGCCCCACGTCGCACCGCGACTACTACAACAACGTCGTGCCGGCCCGCAGCGAGGTCCCCGCGGGCGAGAAGGGCAGCCTGGCGTACGCCAACGCGAAGCGGGCGGAGCGTGGTGCGCCCGCCCTCGTGGAGGCCGCGGACGGCTCCATCGCCGAAGCCGGCTGACGCAGCACCCGCGAGCAGGCACCCAGAGCACAGGAAAGGAGCCGGCGTCCCATGGCCAGGTACCGCGTCATGTCCTGGAAGGACATCCCAGCCCAGGTGAAGGCGGAGGACGCGGGCGGCCGCGTCTCCCGCGAGCTGCCCGCGTGGTTTGCGCAGGAGATCGACCGCGTCGCCATGCGAGACGGTCTCGCGGGCAGCGATGCGTACATGGAGCAGTGGGCCTGGTCCAGGCCGCAGGAGCGCGAGGGCACCGCCGCCGAGGTGGTGGACGCCGTGATCGCAGAGCTCTGCGCCCAGTGGGGCCGCTCGCCGGACGAGTAGCCATCGCGCCGGGGCTGCGGCGAGAGCGTCACAGCTCGCCCCCCGTGCAGGGGATTGCCGCCGGCGTGCCACGGGGGCACCCTGACAGCGACCTCCCGCCTCGCGTCACCGGGGTGGTCGCGACCCGACACCGCTGACGCGCCCTGCCTGTAGGGCACTGCAGACCGCCCCAGGGGTCGCCGCTTGGCCTCCGCCTCAACCGTCGTGGATGTCCCGCGCGCCGCATGGCGCTGGATCCTGGGAGCCGCCGTGGTCGTCGCAGCGGTGGGCATCGCCGCGACCCTTGGCATGGGCGCGACCTCCGCGGCGGGCGTGTTCGCCAACGACATCGCGCAGGACGTCACGGCATGGCTCGTGGCCATTGCCGTCGTCGCGGGCCGGGGCGGCGTCCCTGCGTCCATGCGCCGCGTCACGGACCGGATTGCCCTCGTCCTGCTGCTCGCCGCCCTTGGCCTGACGCTCCAGGACGCCGGAGGCGACCTGGGCTCGCCGGTCGCCCACGGCTGCTTCGTCGCCGCCATCGCCGTCTACATCGTCTCCGTGTCCGTCGAGATCGGCCGAGACGTGCCGGGCGACGTCCTGCTGGGTGCCTGGCTGGACGCCCTCATCCTCTTCGTGGCCGCCACCCTCGTTGCGGGCGTCGCCTGGCAGGGCGCGTCCCGGGTGGCCGCGCCGCCAATCGTCGTCCTCGCGGTGCAGGCCATGCTGGTGCTCGGCGCATGGGCCGCCGCCGCCAGCCTGATCCTCCTCGCCCGCGGTCTTGCGCCGGCCCGCAGCGGGGCATGGCTCGTGCTCGCCGGCGGGCTGGCCGTGGGCATCGGGGCTGCCGCGTGGGAGGTGGTCACCACCGCGCCCGGCACGACGCGGGCAGTGGTGCCGGCAGACCCGCTGATTCCCGTGGGGCTGATCGCGGCGGCCGGTGGAGTCCTCACCTGGGCCCCCGCCCTGGCGACTGCGCCCCGTCCCGGACTGCTGCGCTGGGCGCTTGACGTCATCCCGATGGCGTCCGTGCTGGTCACCCTCGGGCTGGAGCTGACGTCGCCCGCCACGCCGGACTACGCCTTCGTGCGCATCGGCGTCGTGGGCACCGTGGTCGCCGGCGGCATTCGACACATCCTCGTCCGCGCCGCAGGGCGCCGTGCGGCGGCGGCCGAGGCAATGGCGCACCGACGCCTGGCGGAGGAGGCGGGCGATCGCCATGCCACGCTCCGATCGCTGACACGGCTGGAGGCGGGTGCGACGCCCGCGGAGACGGCTCGCCGTGTCTGCGAGGAGGCCGTGGCCCTCGAGTCCATCGATGCCGCGTGGCTGGCGCTGGTAGGCGACGACGGCGTGCCGCGCGCGATCGCCAGCGCGGGCCTTCCACCAGCCGCACTCGTGGGCCGCGCCGTGGAGACCGGGTCCGGGGCGGAGCCCGTGGACGCGGGCAGCGTGATCGTCTGGCTGCAGCGCCCCGGGCCGGATGCCACGGGCCACCTCGCGGATCTCCACGCCGGCGGCATCCGCGCCGCCCTCACCGCCCCGTTCCACTGGGAGGAGCGCCTGGTGGGATACCTGGGCGTCGGCACCCGCGACGAGGCCGCGGCACGTGACCTGGCCCGTCGTGCGGCCACCTCGCGCGAGCTCGCCGTGATCGCGGCCGCGCTCCTCGGACCCTCCATTGGCGCCGCCTACCGCGAGCGCAGCAGCCGCGCCCGGATCGGCGACCTCGTGGCAGGCCGGGGCTTCCGGCCCGTCTACCAGCCCATCGCCGAGGTGGCGACGCGGCGTGTCGTGGGCCACGAGGCGCTGACGAGGTTCGACGACGGGCGTCGCCCGGACGAGGTCTTCGCGGAGGCCCGCGCCGTGAACCTGGGGCTGGAGCTGGAGGTCGCGACGCTCATCGCGGCGCTGGACGCGTCCGCCACGCTTCCGCAGGGCACGTACCTGAGCCTGAACCTGTCGCCGGAGCTGGCCTCCTCCGCGGAGCGGCTGGGACCCGTCCTGCGCCACGTGCGCCGGGACCTGGTCCTTGAGATCACAGAGCACGTGCCGGTCACGGACTACGCGCGCCTGTTGACCACGCTCTACGCCCTGGGGATCAAGGTCCGCCTCGCGGTGGACGACGCGGGTGCCGGGTACGCGGGGCTTCAGCACATCCTGGCGATCCGGCCGCAGCTCATCAAGCTGGACACCAGCCTGGTTCGCCACGTGGACGACGACCTCGCGCGCCAGGCGCTCATCGAGGGCATGGTGTCGTTCGCCTCGCGGATCGGCGCGCTGGTGGTGGGTGAGGGCGTGGAGACCGAGGCGGAGGCGGAGGCGCTGGCCGCCCTGCGGGTGCCGCTTATGCAGGGCTTCCTGCTGGGCCGCCCGGAGCCGGCCCCCGGCGTGGACCCGGAGCGCCTGGCCGCCTACCGTGGCGCGCCCGACCGCCCGTAGGGGCTCCGGGCGGTCGCAACCTCAGTCGCCGAGGCAGGTTCCCACGTTCCGCGCGGTTGCCACCAGCGGGTGGTCCAGGGGCACCGTGTTCAGGCGCGCCGCCACCTTCTCGATGGGCACGGAGCGGGTCTGGTCGCCGGCCGCCGCCACCATCACGCCGAACTCGCCCCTGGCCACCAGGTCCGCACCGGCATTGCCCAGGCGGGCGCCCAGCACGCGGTCGATGGGATGGGGCGTGCCGCCGCGCTGCACGTAGCCCAGGATGGAGCCGCGCGTCTCCAGGCCCGTGAGCGTCTGCAGCTTCTGCGCCAGGCGCAGCGAGTGGCCGGTGTGGTCCGCGTCCAGCGACGCCAGCTCGTGGTCAAGGGCGTCACGCTCCACGCCCTTTGGGGCCAGCTTCCGCCGCTTCTCCAGGGAGCGGTAGTGGCGGTCCGCGTGCACGTCCCGGGCGCCCTCCGCCACGGCGATGATGGAGAAGTTCGTCCCGCTCGCCGTCCGGCGCTGGATCGCCGCAACGATGGACTCGATGCGGTAGGGGATCTCCGGGATCAGGATCACGTCCGCTCCGCCCGCGATGCCCGCCTCCAGCGTCAGCCACCCGGCGCGATGGCCCATCACCTCCGCCAGGATGATCCGGTGGTGGCTGTGCGCGGTGGAATGGAGCCGGTCGATGGCGTCCGTGGCGATGGACAGCGCGGTCGCGAAGCCGATCGTCGCATCGGTCTCAGCCACGTCGCCATCGATCGTCTTGGGGAGCAGCACCACGTTGAGCCCGGCCTCGACCAGGCGCTGCGAGTTCTTCGCCGTGCCGTTGCCGCCGATGCAGACGAGCGCGTCCAGCCTGTGGCGCCTGTACGTGGCCACGATCCGGTCCGTGGCGTCCACCACCCTGCCGTCGATGGGCATGCGGTGCGGCTTGTCACGCGAGGTGCCCAGGATGGTGCCGCCCACCGTGAGGATGCCCGCGAGCGTGCGGGTGTCCACCTCCATCACGTGGTCCTCCGCGAGACCGCGGAAGCCGTCGCGGAACCCCAGGACCTGCATGCCGTGGACGCCGATGGCGGCCTTGCCGAAGCCGCGGATCGCGGCGTTGAGGCCAGGGCTGTCGCCGCCCGCCGTGAGGATGCCGACGCGCAGGTCCTTGGACACGGTGAGGGCTCCTCGAGAGGCGGGCTGGCTGCTGGATGCCGCCCGATTATCGGGCGCGGCGAGGCCTTCCGGACATGGAAACGCCCGGTCTCACGATGAGCCGGGCGTCGCCGCGGGAGACCGCCTGTGATGCCGGGAGCTACTCCCGCTCGTGATCCCTGGAGCAGTCCGCCCCGCAGCTGCAGGTGATCTCGCTGAGCAGCGCGAGGGACGGCCAGGTGATGGTGCCCTCGGCGAAGGCGAGGAACGTGGAGTCGGCCCCGGAATCGTCCATGGCCTCGGGGAAGAGCGCGGGATCGCGGTAGACGGGCATCTCGAGGTCCTCTCGTTGGTGAGGACCGTATCCTCTTCGAGCGGGATCATAGGGTCCAATCCCAAGTTTGCATGCCTTCGATCAATCACGCTGATGGATCCACGGAGGTCCGCGTCTCGCCCGCGCGGCGGGATACCGTTGCCCCATGACATACCAGCCCGACACGTCCCGCTACGATGCGATGGTCTACCGGCAGTGTGGCCGGAGCGGCCTCCGGCTGCCGCTGCTCTCCCTGGGCCTCTGGCACGGCTTCGGCGACACCACGCCCGTCTCCACGCAGCGGGCCATGCTGCGGACGGCATTCGACGCGGGCATCACCCACTTCGACCTGGCGAACAACTACGGGCCGCCCGCGGGCTCGGCCGAGTACAACGTCGGGCGGATCCTGCGCGAGGACCTCGCCGCCCACCGTGACGAGCTGGTGATCTCCAGCAAGGCCGGCTGGGGCATGTGGGATGGTCCCTACGGGGACGGCGGGTCGCGCAAGTACATGCTGGCGAGCCTGGACCAGAGCCTGCGCCGCATGGACCTGGACTACGTTGACATCTTCTACTCGCACCGGTTCGACCCGGACACGCCCCTGGATGAGACGATGGGCGCTCTGGCCACCGCGGTGCGCCAGGGAAAGGCCCTCTACGTGGGCATCTCGTCCTATTCCGCCCGCAAGACCCGCGAGGCCGCGGCGCTGCTGCGCGCGGAGGGCGTGCCGCTGCTGATCCACCAGCCGTCCTACTCGCTCTTCAACCGCTGGCCGGAGGCGGAGCTCCTGGACGCCCTGAGCGAGGTGGGGGCGGGCGCCATCGCGTTCACCGCGCTCGCCCAGGGGCTGCTCACCGACAAGTACCTGGACGGCGTGCCGGCGAACGCCCGCATCAACCGCCCTGGCGGCGATTCGTTCCCGATGCGGGCGCTGAGCGAGGAGAACCTGGCACGCGTGCGAGCCCTCAACGAGATCGCGAGGGGGCGTGGCCAGACGCTGGCCCAGATGGCCCACGCCTGGGTCCTGCGGGATCCACGGATGACCAGCACGCTGATCGGTGCCTCGTCGCCGGAGCAGATCCGGGAGAACGTGGGCGCACTGCGGGGGCTGGCGTTCAGCGCGGACGAGCTGGCGGAGATCGACCGCCACGCGGTGGAGGGCGGCGTCAACCTGTGGGAGAGGCCGTCAACGGACCGGCGAGCCTGACCCGGGCGGCCCCGGGAACAGAGGCGGGCGGCCCACCCCGTCACTGGTGGACCGCCCGGAGGCCGGTCTCGCACCGTTGGGTGCGACCAGCCGAGCCTGTCGACTCGGCCGCAGCATAGTGGAGCGTGCGCTGCCGTCGTAGCGACCCATTCAGGGGCGATGCGCACTACGACACGTGCATGAGGCCCGCGTCCGGGGACCGGCGTCCGGGGGCCGGGCGTGCCCGGATGCACCGGAAGACCGCGCTGCTGCGTGTGACTGTTGTGTGACAGCGGCGCCATGGATGGCGGCACCCTCGAGCGTGGCCCGGGCTCCAGCGTGGGACAACGCGGCGGCCCCGGCAAGACGGCTGACTGGTGGGTCGGACGCGTCCTACGCGACGTGCGACACGCGCCGATGCAACGGGCCTTGGGCGGTGTCGAGAATCGGCCACCAGCGGTGAACCGGCTTGTCCCCGGCCAGGCTTCCCCGGCACTACCGACCTGTGGAGCACCCTGCGGCATGGACATCCCCTTCCTGGGGTACGCACTCGACTGCATCCTGAGTGGCACGGTCAACCTGCGCGAGCAGCGCATGGCGGACCTGGTGCGCACTCGCGACGTGATCGCTGTGAACGGCCTCGCCGTCGAGGCGATCGAGGATGGCCGTCGCCTCCATCCCGGCCAGCTTGACCTCGCCTGGGACGACCTCGTGGTCGTGTCCGCCACCGGGCCCCGGGGAGACCCGGCGCAACGCCTGCGCCCCACCGTGGGCCACCCAGTCCGAGTGGCCGTGGGCCCATATGAGATCGCCGGCTATCTCCAGGCTCCCGTTGGCGTGGACCCGATCAACCATGTGCGCCGCCAGCGCGTCATCGTCCTCAACTTCGCCGCCGTCCGAGTGCAGGGACACGATGGCGCCACCATCCACGCCCACCAGACCCTGCTGCTCAACGGGCGGCACAACCTCGGGGTCCAGGTGGTCCCCGACCTCGTGGTCCGCCAGCTGGTTGCCCAGGCATGGGATCCCCTGAGGGAGCGCCTGGAGCCTGCAGCCGTCCACCAGGCCACGGGTGGGCTGACCGCCCGGCTCGCCCGAGGCGGCATCCTCGCCTGAGGCGGACCGGCCGGAACCCGTCGTGGCGTGCCGGCACTCCCGGTCGTGAGACGGCCGGCCCCCTGGCAGATCCCTGTCAGGCGTGAACCGGCCGGCGATCGCAGGACCGCACAGGCGCCGGAGGTCTCCCGGGCTCCAGGTCACTGGAACGAAGGAGACAGGTAGTCCACGGAGCCGGCGCCTTCCGGCCAGCTCGCGTCCTGGCGTGACGGGGTCCGGGCCCTGCCCCGGGGTCGTCGTGCACCCTGCGACCTGCCCTCGCAGCACCAGCGGGCGTCGGTTCGCCTACCATCTGCGAGCCACCCGGCATCCCGCAAGGAGCCCCACGCGTGCGCTTCGGCCTCAACGTCCAGAACTTCGGCGTCTTCGGCGATCCCATGATCCTCGTGGACCTCGCGCACGACGCCGAGGCGGCCGGCTGGGACGGGTTCTTCCTCTGGGACCACCTCCACCTCGAGGACGGCGTGGACCGCCCGTTCGCCGATCCCACGGTGACGGTGGCCGCCATCGCGGCCCGGACCAGCCGCTTGCGCATCGGCCCCCTGGTCACATCGCCGGCGCGCCGGCGCCCCTGGAAGCTGGCCCGCGAGATCGTCTCGCTGGATGTGCTGTCCGCCGGACGCCTCACGCTGGGCATCGGCCTTGGCTGGGCGGACGACGACTACGCGCCCTTCGGCGAGACCCCCACGCGCAAGCAGCGCGCGGAGCGGGTGAACGAGGCGCTGGAGATCCTGGACGGGCTGCAGTCCGGCCAGCCGTACGAGTTCCACGGCGAGCACTTCAACGTGGGGCCGGTCCGCTTCCTGCCCCGCCCGGTCCAGGAGCGCATCCCGGCCTGGGTGGCCATGACCTGGAACGGCACGCCGAACCCGGGGCCCATCCGCCGCGCCGCGCGCGTCCACGGCGTCTACCCGGAGAAGCCGGTGCCGCACGGGTCACCGGACTGGCTGCTGAGCGCCGATGACATCCGGGCCATCCTCGCCGCCATCCGCGAGGCGGGCGGCGCGCAGGGTGCCTACGACGTGGTGGTCAGCGGCCCAGCGGCATCCACGGACCGCCCGTTCTTCCGCGAGTACCTGCGGTCCATCGAGGAGGCGGGTGCCACCTGGTACCTCACGCCCCTGGTCCAGGAGCTGGCCTCGCTGGACGAGCTGCGCGCGCTGGTGCGGCGGGGCCCGTGGGGGCACGCCGGCCGGAGCGTGGACGCGGGTCCCATCGGGGACTAGGCGCCCGCCTGCGCCCCGGGCCGCCCGCCCCCCGGCGCTAGAGATCCTCGAGCGGCCCCTCGGCGGCCGCCAACGACGCGTCGATCGCCTCCAGGCCCTCGCGCAGCTCGGTCACCGTGGGCCAGCCGTAGCCCAGGCGGAAGCAGGAGCGCGGCTGCTCGAACCAGTGGCCCGGGCCAACGATCGTCCCGTGCTCCTCGAAGAGGACGCGGTAGAACGTGTCCACGTGCACGGGCGCGCCCGGCCGGATGCGCGGGAAGCCCACCACGCCACCCTGCGGCGGGATCCACTCCAGGGTCTCGTGACCGTCCAGCCACTCCGCGGTGAGCGTGAAGGCGGCGTCAATCCGCGCGCGGATC
>CAIYZX010000472.1 GCA_903930745.1 uncultured Chloroflexota bacterium
ACATCCGGATCCCGGACTCCCCCGCGGCGAGGCTGGCGCGCGAGGTGGTGGAGCGGTTCTCGTCGCCGGCGATGGTCAACCACTCCGTCCGCGCCTACCTCTGGGCCGCCGCCCATGCCGGGGCCATCGGCCTCGCGTTTGACGAAGAGCTCCTCTGGGTGAGCGCGATGCTCCACGACATCGGCCTTGGCACGGCCTTCGACAACCACACGATCCCGTTCGAGGACGCGGGCGGCAACGTGGCCTGGGTCTTCGGCGCGGGCGCGGGCTGGCCGGCGGATCGAAGGCGCAGGGCGAGCGAGATCATCGTCCGCCACATGTGGGACGCGGTGGACCCGGCGATGGACCCGGAGGGGCACCTCCTGGAGGTGTCCACGGCGCTGGACATCTCGGGACGGGACCCGCACCTCTGGCCGCAGGCGTTCCGGGACCGGGTGCTGGCCGCCGTCCCGCGCCTGGACCTCAAGGACGAGTTCGGCGCCTGCCTCCGCGACCAGGCCAGGCGCAAGCCCCAGAGCTCCGCGGCCGCCTTCGTCAGCGGCGGCATGGACCGCAGGCTCGCGGAGAACCCGCTGGAGCGATAGCCGGAAGCCGTGGCCGCTCCCGGCTCCCCGGGCACACGAGTGGCGCCGGCGCTTCGCCACCCCCGGCCGGGGTATAGGGACCGCGAGCGCCACGCGCCTACACTCGCCCCACGCCCGTTGCCGGGGGACCGGGCTTCCCCGAAGGGTGCTGCGTGCTGAAGTCCCTCCGTCACGATCGGGCCGCGACCATCGCCGCCATTGCCGCTGTCGTGCTGGGCCTGCTGGCGATCCTGGACCGCGTGATCCTCTGGTCGGTGGGCGTCACCCTGGACGGCTCGCGTGACGAGCTCGTGGACCTGGCCCTCGTTGGGGCGGCGGCCCTGGTTGGCGCGGGCTCGCTCCATCGGGCGATCCGCGTTGCCGAGCAGGCCCGTTACGAGGCCGTCGAGGACGCCAGGAACCTGGAGCTGCACGTTGCCATGGGCCAGGCGCTGCAGGCCGCAGAGACAGGGCAGGACCTGATGCAGCGCGTCTGCCGGGCGCTGGTGGCTCGCGGCGCCGCCATGGCATGGGTGGGCTTCCCGGACCCCCGTGGCCCCATCGAGTTCATCGCCGTCGAGGGCGACATCCATGGCTACCTCACGGACGTGTCGATCCGCTGGGATGTTGGGCCCTTCTCCATGGGCCCCTCCGGGCTGGCCTTCCGGGAGCGCCGCTCCGTGGTGGTGGACGACATCGCAACCGATCCGCTGGTGGCTCCGTGGAGGGACCGGCAGCTGGCGTGCGGGTTCCGGAGCTCCATCGCGCTGCCGCTGATCGCGGAGGACCGGATCCTGGGCGTTGTCACCGCGTACCACCCACTGGTCAGGTCGCTACGACCGTCCACCCTCACAACGCTCGAGCGGATCGCCGCAGACCTTGGGCGAGGACTCCTCGCGCTCAACCGCCGCGCGGAGGCGGCTGCGGCAGCGAGGCGGCTGTCCAGCATGCTGGAGGGACTCCCGCTCCCCGTCCTTCTCGTCGGGCCGGACTCCGTGATCGTGGACGCCAACCGCCGGGCGGTGGAGACCTTCGGCTACGCGGAGCTCGGCCTCGTTGACGTTCCGCTCCGCGCCCTCGTCCCGCCTGCGGCGGAGGCCGGGCACGCGGACCGCGTGGCGGCCTTCCACAGGGCACCCAGGATCCTGCACCCGGGTGAACGACCCGGCATCCGCGCGCAACGCCGGGACGGCAGCACGTTCCCGGCTGACATCGGCCTCGCGCCGGTGGAGCTGGACGGCAGGCTGCACGTGATCTGCACCGTGGACGATCTCACGGCACGGAAGGCGCTGGAGAGCCGCCTGCTGCAGGCCGAGAAGATGGAGGCCATGGGCCAGTTCGCCAACATCCTTGCGCACGACTTCCGCAACTACCTGACCGCGATCGGCGGGTTCGCCCAGCTGCTCAAGGCGGATCTCCCGGAGACGCACGCTGCCTCCGCGGACGTCAACGCCATCACGGACACGGTTGCCGATGCCACGACACTGATCCGGAACGTCCTGGCCTTCGCGCAGCCGGCTGCGATGGAGCCGGAGGCGCAGCGATGCCGTATCGGCGAGGCCGTGACCGCCACGCTGCCGTTGGTCAGGCGGGTGGTGGGCCCGGCGGTGCTGGTGGACGCCCACGTGGCGGAGGGCCTCCCGGATGCCGCGATCTCACGCCAGCTCCTGGGACAGGTGCTGCTCAACCTGGCGACCAACGGGCGAGATGCGATGCCGGACGGCGGCCACCTGCGCGTGACCGCCCAGGCCGACGGCGAGGCGGTGCTGCTGATCGTGCGCGACACGGGCACCGGGATGGCTCCGGACGTTGCCGCGAGGCTCTTCGACCCGTTCTTCACCACGAAGGCCGGTGGCGAGCGCAGTGGGACAGGCCTCGGCCTGGCATCCGTGCGACTCATCGTGGAACGCGCGGGCGGCACCGTTGCCGTGGAGTCGGTCCCGGGCGAAGGGTCCGCGTTCCACCTCCGACTGCCCCGGGCGCCGGACGGGGTGAAGGTGGCGCCTGGTACGGCGTCACCGGCCTGAGCCGCGGGCCTGCGGGCCCTTGGCGCGGCCTTGCGCCGCCTGGCGCGGCCTCCGCGAACCTCTCAGGCTGCGAGCCGGCGAAGGGCATCGACAGACACGGGACCTCCCGGGGCAGGACGCCGTCGCCGAGGATGTGGTCGAGCACCTCGGGCGGGATGCCGCCTCCGCGGTCCTCGATGGCGATCCGCGCCCGGCTGCCGGGCGCCACGCCCCGGGCTCAGCCCGCGCCGGCGGCCTCCAGGCCCCGGCGGAGGTCCGCCCAGAGGTCGTCCACGTCCTCGATGCCCACCGACAGGCGCAGCATGGTGTCCGTGACGCGCATCGCCGCCTTCTCGTCCGCGGAGAAGTCCGCGTAGATCGTGGAGTGCGGGTGGATGACCAGGCTCTTGTTGTCGTTGACGTTCGTGGCCCGGCGCACCACGCGCAGCGCGTCCATCGCCCGGTAGCAGGCGGCGCGGTCCGCGAGGTGGAAGACCAGGATCCCGCCGAAGCCCTGGTGCAGCTGCCTGGCGGCGGCGGCGTGCCCGGGCGCAGACGTGAGGCCCGGGTAGACCACGCGGGTCACAGTGGGGTGCGCCTCCAGCCGGCGGGCCAGCTCCAGGGCGTTGGCGCAGGACCGGTCCGCGCGAAGGGCCAGGGTCTCAAGGCCAAGGGCCTGGAGGAACGCCGTGTGCGGGGCCATGCAGGCGCCGCTGTTGCGGTACACGCCCCGGCGCAGGGCCATGATGAAGCCGTTCCGGCCGCCCCTCGCGACCCAATCGGTGAGCCGCGGGCACTGCGCCCAGTCGAAGACGCCGTTGTCGATGATCAGGCCGCCCACGCTGGTGGCGCCGCCGCTGATGTACTTGGTGGAGGAGATGACCTCCACGGCGACGCCCAGGTCGCGCGAGCGCAGCAGGTACGGCGTGGTGCCGGTCCCGTCCATCACCACCGGCACGCCGTGGCGGTTGGCCACCGCGACCACCGCCGCGATGTCGATGACCTCCAGCTGCGGGTTGGGGATGGCTTCAAGGAAGACGAGCCGGGTGTCGCCGTCGATTGCGGCCTCCACGGCCGCGGGGTCGCCCATGTCCACGTACCGGACGTGCAGGCCCCAGGGCTCCAGGTTCTGGCCCAGGAGCGCGGCGGTGTTCCCGAAGAGGCTGTGCGTGGTGACGATGTTGGTCCCGCTGCCGCCCAGCGCGAGGATCACGTTGGTCACGGCGGCCATGCCGGACGCCACGGCGATGGTGGCGTGCGCGCCCGCGAGGGCGGTCACCCTGCGCTCCAGGTCCTCCACCGTGGGGTTGGAGCTGCGCGAGTACGTGTGCGCGACGCGCCGGCCCTCGAAGGCCTCCTGGATGGACTCCGAGTCGCCGAACTCGAAGGCCGCCGAGTCATAGACCGGCGTGCGCAGCGAGCCGTGCGCGTCCGCGAGGCGCGTGGGCGTATGGAGCGCGCGGGTGGTGAAGCCGGCCTCGGCGAGGTCTTCGGGGGTGGGCATGGGCGGAACGATACCGGCAACGTGTCCGGCGGGTGGCGGAACGCCCGGCCTGGACGCCGGCCTGCACGCCGGCAGGCACGGCACTGGTGCTAGCCCCACCCCACAGATGCCCGCCACCCGGCTGGGCGCGGGGGCTGCCGCGGACGACCATGCAGGCAATCGATCGAGCACCCGCTTCGCGGAGATGGAACCGCGAGGCGTGCCCGGTCAAGGGGTGGAGGCCCACGCACCATGAACAGGCTCATCCGGACCGCGCTCGGCGCGATGGTCATGCTCCTCGCACTTGCGCCGGCGGCGCTCGCGGCGGGACCCGGCGACACGGGGGGCCGAGGTCAGTCCCGCTCGATTGACGGCCTCATCGTGTCGATCGGGGAGGATGTCGTGCTCGCCGAGGGCGAGCACGCGGACGCCCTCGTGGTCCTCGGCGGCGACGCGGTGGTCCGGGGCACGGTTGACGGCCTCGTGATCGTTGACGGGACGGCGACCCTTGAGTCCGCGACGGTCAGCCGGATCTTCGTGGCGAACGGCACCGTGAACGCTGACGCGGGCACCGTGGTGGGCAGGGCCATCTCCGAGGTCCGGGGCAGCATCTACGCGGAACCGGGTGCCCGGCTGCCCGGGATCCGCGACGTGGAGACGGACGCGGCGCTCATCGCCATGGCCCTGGCGCCCGTCGCGATCCTCCTTGGCATTGGCGCCATCGTCCTCGTCTACGCCGTCGCACTGCTGGTTGCCGGCCTCGGGGCACGCCAGGCGCGGGGGGCCGGTGCCCTGATGGCCGCCGAGCCCTGGAAGGCGCTGGCCGCCGGTCTCGTGGTCTCGGTGGTCCTGCCGGTCGTCGCGGGTGCGCTCATCCTGACGGTGGTGGGTGCGCCGATCGGCATCGCGCTCCTCGTCCCCGGCATCCCGCTCCTCGCCTTCGCAGGCTGGCTCGTCGCCGCGATCTGGCTGGGCGAGGTGGCCCTTGCGCGCCTCGGCGGCAGCGCCGCGCCGGCCACACGCCACCCGTTCCGTGCAGCCCTCCTGGGCGTGACCGTCCTCTCCCTGGCCGGGATCGTCCCGCTGGTGAGTGGCATCGCCACGATGTTCGGGACGGGGGCCCTCGTCCTCGCCGCGTTCCGCGGGTCCCGCTCGGAGCGCAGCCCGGAGGGCTCCGCTCCGGCAGGCAGCGTGCCTGGCAGCCCGGTTGGTGACGGCGCAGGTGACGGCGCAGGTGACGGCGCAGGTGCGGGCACGGGCTCCTCGGGGCAGGGCCCGCTGTGGGGGCCGGCAACGTCCGCAGCATCCTGACCGCCTGGCGCGGAAGCACGAAGGGCCCGGGTTGATCCCGGGCCCTTCGTGGCGTCTCCTGGGGTGCTGGACCTCAGGACCGGCCGAAGTACGCCTTCACCGGCGGGGTCATGAGGTAGTAGACGATCAGGCCGTTGATGGCGATGGTCACGATGAAGCCCGGACCGATGCCGGCCAGCAGGGCACTGACGACGTTGAGACCCGCGCTGACCAGGCCCAGCACCCACGCCCACGGCTTGGCGGTCCAGCAGCCCACGGCGAACACGATGGTGAGGACGCTGCCTGCAAGCGCGAGCAGGCCCCCGATCATCAGCAAGGGGCCAACGCCCGCAGCCTCACCGCCGCTCGCGGCAATGAACGAGCCGAGAAGCGCGCCGCCCGCCAGGGCCATCAGGCCGCCCAGCACGCCCAGCACGCCGAAGACCGCCGCCACCACCGCGATGACGGTAACGCCCATAGGTCGCTGCACAGGTTCTCCTTCCCTTGTCGGCGGAACCCCGCCCCGGCGCGCAGTCTAGACCTGCCACGTGTCGCCGGCGTGACCAACGCGCGGATGCGGCGGGCCGCCCGGGGATGGCCGGAGCGTCAGTCCTTGCGGCGCTTCCTGGACTTGGCGTCCTTCCCGGGGCGCCCGCCGGACGCCGCCTCATCTGCTCCCGTCACGGCCCGGCCCGCTCCGTCCTCCGAAAGCAGCAGCTCCTTCGCCTCCGCAAGCGCCGCCATCCCCTCCTCGGAGAGCGTGGGGAACCTCGGGTCCACCTCGATGAGCGCGTTCGCGATCGCCGCGGCGGCCGCCACCCGCATGAACCCCTTGTCATCGGCCGGGATCACGTACCAGGGCGCCCACGGGGTGCTGGTGTTGGAGAGCACGTCCGCGAAGGCCGCCTGGTAGGCGTCCCACGACGCCCGCTCCTTCACGTCCGCCGCGCTGAACTTCCAGTTCTTGGACGGCTCGTTGATGCGGTCCAGGAACCGCCGGCGCTGCTCGTCCTTGGAGACGTTGAGGAACAGCTTGACGATCTTGATCCCCTGGTCCGAGAGGTAGCGCTCCCAGTCGTTGATCTCGCGGAACCGCCGCTTCCAGACGTCCTTGCGCTTTGACGCCGCGGGCATTCGCTGCCCCTCCAGGATGGACGGGTGCACGCGGACCACGAGGCACTCCTCGTAGTGGCTGCGATTGAAGATGCCGATCATCCCGCGGGCCGGCAGCGCCCGGTTGTACCGCCACAGGAAGTCGTGGTCCTGCTCCTCCGCGGAGGGGACCTTGAAGCTCGTGACCTCCACGCCCTGCGGGTTCACGCCGCTCATCACGTGCGCGATCGTCCCGTCCTTGCCCGCGGCGTCCATCGCCTGGATCACCACCAGCACGGCCCACGTGTCCTGGGCGGCCAGCCTGGCCTGGTAGTCCGCCAGCAGCTCCCTGCCGGCCTGGAGGAGCGCGGCCTCCTCGTCGTCCGTCAGCCTGTCCTTGGGCGAGGTGCCGAAATCCCTGGGCAGCTTGACCTGGCTGCCCGGCTCCACCCGGTACGGGGCGATGAGGCGGGCGACCTGGCGAGGCCTGAGATCGGGCATGCGGACATCCCTCCTGCGGCGGACCAGGAGGCGGCCCGGCGGTGCGGGCAGTATCGCGCGCCGGCTGCGGCCAGGGAAGCGCCCGGCCCGAGGGGCGGGCGTCGGGGCGGGGGTCGAGGGCGCGTGTGCCCGTCAGGCGGACCCGTCAGGCGGACCCGTCAGGCGGACCCGGCGCGGGGTGCGTGTGCCTCAGGCGACGACGTTGAGCAGGTTGCCCTTGAGCAGCTCGATGCCCGGCTGGACCGGCGAGCTGGGCGACGATGCCGCTGCAGCGGCCGGTGCCGGGGCGGCGACGCGAGCCTGGGCCTGCTGCACCAGGATGTCCATGGGCGTGACCAGCGGCGACGGCCGGGCGGGAGCCGTGGCCGTGTTCATGGGCGTGACGAGCAGGGACCTGCTCGCCGCGCCGGCGAGGGGGCTGCCAGTGGTTCGATCAACCTGCACGGTGACACTCCCGGAGTTGCAGGGGACGCGCGGACGCCACGTCGATCGTACGAACAGGTAACCGGGCCGCGATGCCAGACGACGGGACGAAGCGTGTCGGACGGGCGCGTCATCCCTCGACGGACGCGTGCCGTTCGGTGCGACCTGTCACCGGGCCATCGGCGGACGCCAGTCCTCCCGCGCCCACCAGCCGCCGGGGCCGGCGAGGGCCTCCAGCGCGGCGCCGCCGTCGAAGACATCCTGGTCCGCGTACGGCCGGCCCACCACCTGCACGCCCATCGGCACGCCGTTGGACGCGAGGCCCATGGGCACGCTCAGCACGGGGCGCCGCGCCAGCACGTTGAAGATCGGCGTCAGCCCGGCGGTCAGGTAGAAGTCCAGCGTCACGCCGTTCACCACGCACGGGGTCTCCGTGTAGTCGTCGCCGGCCAGCCAGCCCAGCGTTGCCAGCGTGGGCAGGAGCAGCAGGTCCGCCCCACCCATGGCCTCCAGCGTCCGCCGCGCGATCTCCGACTCGGCGAGCGCCCCGGCGTAGACACCGTTCCGGGCCAGCGCCGCGGCGGCCCGATCGCGCAGGGCGCGGGCGTAACCCGTCAACTGCGCCTCGTCCTCCGGCCCGTTGACCACCTCGTTCACGGACGGCCCGAACATCGTCCCGTAGTGGGTGAACGCCGCCTCGCCCAGGAGGTGCATGGAGACGTCCAGCGTCACCTCCTCCACGTGCGCGCCCAGGGTCTCCAGCTCGCGCGCGGACCGCTCGATCGCGGCGGCGATCTCCGGCTCCACCGGGGTGTCGCCCATCGTCCGGGCGAAGACCACGCGCCGGCCGCGCATCCGCTCCACGGCGCGGGGGCCGGCCTCCACGGGATCCGGCGAGGGGAGGCTTACGGTGTCGTCCGGGTGCTGGCCCGCGATCACGTTCTCCAGCAGCGCCGTGTCCGCGACAGTCCTGGCCATCGGGCCGTCATGGCAGTACGTGTCCAGGTTCCAGGGCGCCATCGCGGGCACGCGGCCGTACGGCGGCTTGTACCCCACCACGCCGCTCAGCGAGGCCGGGAGGCGGATGGACCCGCCGATGTCCGAGCCGGTGGCCAGGGGCGCCATCCCAGCCGCCAGGGCCGCGCCGCTCCCGCCGGACGAGCCGCCCGGAGTGTAGCCCGGGTTCCACGGGTTGCGGGTCACGCCCCAGAGCCGCGAATGCGTGAAGCCCGCCGAGGAGAACTCCGGGGTGGTGGTCCGGATGTGGGGCACGCCACCCGCTTCCACGATCCGCGTGACCAGGGGGTGCGTGTCCGTGGCGATCGTCCCGCGGAGCAGGAGGCAGGCGCCCTCGGAGGGCTCGCCCGCGATGGGCTGCTCCTCCTTGAGCGCCACCGGGAGGCCCTCGAGGGCCCGGGGGGCGCCACCGCCGCGGCCGCCGTACCGCTGCTCCGCCTCGCGAGCGGCGGCGTACGCGGCCTCGCGCCTGCGGTGGACGATGGCGTTGACCTTCGGCTCCAGGGCATCGGCCTGGGCGTACAGCGCGTCCAGTAGCTCCACCGGACTGAGGGTCCGCGCACGGAACGCCGCCAGGGCATCCGAGGCCGAGAGGTAGGCGAGGTCCGTGCGGGCGCCTTGGGCGCCGGGGGTCTGGCTGGTCATCGGGCGGCTCCGTGCATCAGGTCCTTGGAGCGCATTCAACGCCACCGTCGGGTGTCACCGGTGCCGCGGCGCACGCAACGGGACGTTGGGCCCCTGTCGCTCGCGGCCCGCGCGCCTACAATCCGCCCGATGCACGCCACGGGCGACTCCCGCTCCGCGACCGGCTCCGCCGCCCCGGCCCCGCCGGTGGTCCGGCACGCGCGCGTCCGGCGGCCCACGGTGGTGACGATCCTCGCCGGTCTCGAGCTGTTCAACGCGGCGGGATACGTGGTGGCGCTGCTCGCGCTCGTGGGCGTGACCGTCTTCTCGTGGAACCAGGGCCTGACGGGCGCGCTCGCCGGCCTCGAGGGGGACATCGCGTCCGGCACGGCCCTGATGGTGATCCTCGCGGTCCTGTTCGTCGCCGCGCTCTCCGCGGGCATCCTGCTGATGCGGATGCGCCAGGCGGGCTGGACGATCACGATGCTGCTGACGGGCCTGGGGCTCGCGGCGCAGATCTACCTGTTCGCCACGGGCCGCGACGTGCTCACGGTCTGGCTGACGATCAACGTGGTCACGGTCTTCTACCTGAACCAGCGCCAGGTGCGGGAGGCCTTCGGCATCGGCCCACTCACCGACGACGGTGACGCCGAGGAGACGCACCGGTGACCGCCGAGCTCTCGGCCGAGACGCCGATGGCGACACCGGGCGATGCGCCCGTGGTGACGCCCGCCGATGCGCCCGTGGATGCCCCCGGCGCGGACGCCGCGCGGATCGCGGACCTGGCCCTGCTCCGCCGCTTCGAGCCCGTGATCCGGTACACGGCGGGCGAGTTCTTCTACCCGATGTGCACGGCGCCGTACGTGGAGGCCTGCGATCTCTGGGCGATGGACGCCCGCGGCCGCCGCCGGAAGATCGCCCGCGTTGGCGAGGTCACGCTGGACACGCTGGTGCAATGGCGGCACCGCGTCCCTGACCGCTCGCTCTATCTGCGCTTCGTGCAGCACCCGTACAACGGCGTGGAGATGGCCAGCCGCGACCGGCCGATGCGCGACCACTTCTCCGCTCCGTCCCGGCTGGCGCGCGTGGGCGTGATCGCCCGCCTCATCGACGCCGGCTTCGATCTCTCGCTCCTTGTCCGCGGCTCCGTCCCGGGCGGCACGGTGGGCGCGGCCGATGCCAAGTACGCGGCGATCCGCGAGCGTGATCCGCGCTTCGTGTACCACGCCCGCGTGGTCCGGATGGGCGGCTGGACGGTCCTCCACTACATGTTCTTCTACGCGATGAACGACTGGCGGTCCTCCTTCGCCGGTGCCAACGACCACGAGGCGGACTGGGAGCAGTGCTTCGTGTTCGTGGAGGAGCACGCGGACGGGACGGTGACGCCGGTCTGGTTCGCGCGGGCGGCCCACGAGGAGGTGGGCGCGGACATGCGCCGGCGCTGGGACGACCCCATCGTGGAGCGCGTGGGCGACCACCCGGTGATCTACGCGGGGGCGGGATCGCACGCGGCGTACATCGAGCAGGGCGAGTACGTGCTCCCCATCCCGGTGCAGATGCCCAACGTGCTTCGCCGGACCGCCAAGTCCATCTCCAGGTTCTGGTTCGACACGCTGGGCCAGGGACAGCAGGCGGACCGGAAGCGGCCCGTGGGCGCCATCCCGTTCGTGGACTACGCGCGCGGCGACGGCGTGGGCGTGGGCCCGGGCGAGGCGAACGCGTGGACGCAGGTCTGGATCGATGACGCGGTGCCCTGGGTTGGCATGTACGACGGCCTCTTCGGGCTGGACACGCAGGACCGGGTCTCCGTCCTGGAGCGGGCGCCGGCGGGGCCGAAGTTCTCGCGCGACGGACGGGCGCGGCAGTCGTGGGTGGACCCCATCGCGTTCGCGGGCCTGGAGACCACTCCACCGCCCGGCCTGGCGATGGCCACCCTGGAGCGGGAGATCGAGATCCTTGCCGGCGCATCGGCTGCGGACCAGGCCGCCCTCGCGGAGCTGGATGCCCAGGCCCAGCGCATGGGCGTTCGCGTGACGGCGGCGGCGCGGGCGGGACGATCGACGGCGTTCGTGGCGACGCTGGTGGAGGAGCGGGATCGGGCGGTGGCCGAGGTTCGCGCGCTCCGGATCAGCCTGGACGCGTCGCGTACGGCGATCACGGACTGCCGGGCGGAGCTTGCGCGCCTGCGGGCCGGCGACCCGGGCGATCCGGTCGCACATCTGCGCCACGTGGTGCATCCCCAGGACCCCTCCGAGATCCGGTTGAGCCGGGCGATGGACGTGTGGTCCGCGGTGAGCGTGGCGCTCGCGCTGGCGTTCTTCGGGGCGCTGCTCTACTTCGACGCGAAGGACTGGTGGATTGGCCTGATTGCGATCCTTGGGTCGTACATCGTGATCGAGGCCGTGGTCCGGCGGCGCGTGCTGGAGCTGCTGCTGCAGGTGACGATCGTGCAGGCCGTGGTTGGCCTGCTGATCCTGCTGCGGACCTCCTGGCTGGTGCTCATCAGCGCCGTGCTGGCGGTGGTGGGTCTGATGATCCTTCGCGACAACCTGCGCGAGCTGCGCTGGACGAAGGGCCGGCCCCGCTAGCAGTCGCGCCGGGGGTCGCGGCCGGGCCGTTAGCACCGGGGAGGACAGGTGTCAGTACGTCCCGGTCGGTACCGTGGTGTCCAAAACAGCCGATCGGAGTTGACGTGGCCCAAAAAGGACCAGCCCGAGCCGGCAGGCCAGGCGGCGGTCGATGGTCGCCGAGGTCCGGTCCGGGGCGAGCC
>CAIYZX010000473.1 GCA_903930745.1 uncultured Chloroflexota bacterium
GCCACCTCGCGGAACTGGGGCTGGACCATCATCTCCGGCGGCACGGACACCATCTCGATGCCGGCCTTCTGGGCCGCCTCCAGCTCCTCCCAGGTCTCGGTGCGGACCATCGTGAACTGGTGCCTGCCCTTGGCGGCGCGGATGTCCGCGACCGTGAGGCGCTTGGCCATGTGACTCTCCCTCTCGTTGGCTGATCAGCGGTTGACGGGTTCGTGGTCAGTGCGGGGACGCGGGTGGGGCGTGTGGTCTGGCGGGCCGGCGGGACGCAGGCCACGGGTGTGGGCGGGAACGGTACCGAACGCAATCGATTACAGCAAGGGGTGGCGGCGCGACGCGAGCCCGATGCCGGAGGGTGGCCGCCGGGTGCCGCCGAGGGCGCCCGCGAGCCGGTGGCGCCTAGAGCCCCAGGACCAGGCGATCCGAGAGGCTGCGCGAGACGCAGATCATCATGCAGTCGTTGGCGGCCCGCTCGTCCTCGGTCAGGACGGCGTCCCGGTGCTCCGGCACCCCTTCGAGCACCGGCGTGTCGCACGTCCCGCACGTCCCCGTGGCGCACGAGGAGAGCACGCCGATGCCGGCCTCCTCCACCACGGACAGGATGGACCGGTCCGGCGGCACGACCAGGATCCGGCCGCTCCTGCTGAGCACGATCTCGAACGAGCCCGCGCGCTCCGGCTCGGCCAGCGGCTTGGCCGCGAACCGCTCGAGGTGCAGCGCGCCGTGGGGCCACGTGGCGCCCATGACGTCCTCGATCTCGGAGAGCAGCCGCTCCGGCCCGCAGGTGTAGACGAGCGTGTCGTCCTCGGGGTTGGCAAGGACTGTGCCGAGGTCCAGGCGCCGGCCCTCGTCCTTCGCCCAGACGTGGATGCGGTCGCCGTACTGCGCCAGCTCCGGCAGGAACGCCATCGTTGAGCGCGAGCGGCCGCCGTAGTGGAGCTCCCACTGGGCGCCGGCCGCCTCCGCCGCCAGGATCATCGGCAGCATGGGCGTGATGCCGATGCCGCCGGCCACGAACCGGTAGCGCGGGGCGGGGACGAAGCGGAAGTGGTTGCGCGGGCCGCCGATGCCAACGTGGTCGCCTTCGGCGAGGGCGTCGAAGACGTGGCGCGACAGGGCGCCCTCGTCCTCTCGCAGGACCGCGAGCCGGTACTCGGCCGTGTTCGCCGGGTCCCCGCAGAGCGAGTACTGGCGGGTGGCCACGCCGTCCACGATGAGGTCGATGTGCGCGCCCGGGTGCCAGGCGGGGAGCGCCGCGCCATCGGCCGAGCGGAGGGCGAGGCTCACCACCCCTTCGGCCTCAACGGCCTTGCGGGCGACGACCGCCTCGATGCGGTGCTCGGTCACGGTGCTCATGCAACTCCTGCGGGCTGGAGGGAGAGCGGCAGATTGTTCCAGACGTCGGCATTTGGCGTCGTCACAGGCGCCGTGGGGCTGGGGCGATGTCTCCACCCAGTCCGTGCGGAGGCAAGGGAGAGTGGGGGCGTGCACGCGTGGCAGAATCCGCCGCGATGACGCGCGCAGTGGATCCCATGAACGCGCCGTGGACCTGTGGCTCGTGCGGCTCGGAGCGACCGGCCGACGACCGGTTCTGCGGCGTCTGCGCTGCGCCACGCCGCCTCCCGCCGCCCGCGGTGACCGGAGAGGCCGAGACGACATCGCGCGGTCGTCGCATCACGTCCACCAACCGGAGCCTGATCCTGGGCGCCGCGGTCCTCGCTCCACTCGTGCTCGCCATCGCCCTGTCGCGCCCCCCGTCAACAGACGGCCTGCTCCAGGTCTCCGTTGAACCCACGACCTGGCGCTGTGACGGGTCCCAGCGCGCGTGGTCCGCGGACCTGTCGGTGGCCACCCCGGACATCGTTATCCAGCTCAGGTCCGGTGACGCCGGCGGCGCCGTGGCGACCGAGCGCACCACCACGCTCGAGGGTCTTGGGGCGGAGCGGACGGAGAGCGGCGGCTACAGGGTGGTTACCACGGACACCACCGCTCCCGAGTGCTCGCTCGCGCCCGGCGCCTACGCCCTGGTCGTCCTGGATGCCACGGACGGGACGATGCTGGCGTCGGGGACGGTGGATCTCCAGCCCTGAAGCGCCCCGCGTCAGGGCGCAACCGGCACGATCACCAGGAACTTGCCGTCGCGGTCCGGGTAGCGCCCCTCCGGCCGCCGCCACTTGAGGTAGTTGCGCACCAGCTCCGCGGAATCCTGGTAGGTGCCGGGCGGGTCGGACGGCCCCCAGATGGATGAGACACGCGGGTACCACGGGTCCAGGATGTACGCGCCGTCCACCACGGCGTCCTTGAAGACCAGCGGGTCTGCGTCGGCCGTGTAGCCGGACATGACCCACGCGTGGGCACCGCGCCAGGCCAGCAGGATCGCCGGATGGCCACTTGACGAGATCGCCCTGGCCGCCGCACGCAGCGCGGATTCGCGCGTCCCAAGGATCTTGAGCTCGTACGGCACGGTGCCCATCTGGTTGAGCGTCTCGACCATGCCCAGTGGCCCGGCGCCACCGTCTTGGCTGTCCTCGTGGGTGGTGTTGTCCACCTCCGCCTGGTGAACCTGGAGCTGGAACGCGCGCGTGATGTCCGGGTCACCACTGTTGATGTTCAGCACGATCTGGACGGCGGATGCCGCACACCAGGTCTTGTCCTGCTCGCCCAGGAAGACCTTCTTCGGCCTGGCCACCACGTTGACGTCCACCGGGACTCGGACCGGTTCCCCCGAGGGCGAGCTGGAGGGCGGCGGCACGTCCGACGGTGGCGCGGACGGGGTGGCGGATGGGATCGCCGACGGACCGACCGAGACGGCAGGGGCGGGCGAGGGCTTGGGCATGCTCGCGAGTGCGTCCGTGAGACGCCCCACCGCCGTCCACGTGAAATAGCCGGCCACCACCGCCACCACCACGAACAGCACCATCCCGAGGTCCGACGTGACGGACCGGTCCCACCGGCGGCGTGGGGGTGGAGGCGGCTCGTAGACCACCGTGGGCTCCACGGGACGCGCGGCAGCGACATAGCGATACGTGGTCTCGTCATCGTCCCAGATCCCACCCCGATGGGCCCCGCCCCCGGAGGCGGACCGCCGATCTCCGGGCCCGCTCATCCGTCTCCTCAGCGTGCGTGCATTCGCGCCGGCCCACGATAGCGAACCGCGCCGTGCATGCCCAGACGCCGGAGACGGACCGGTTGTTGCACGAAGGGCCATTCGGCGACGACTTCGCATGCCATTCGTCTGCTTGCGCAATCACGCAAGTGCCTGCTACCGTTGGGCCACTCCTGTCGAACTTCCGAGGTCACACACGTCATGGGCACCCGTTCCGCCGCCACCAAGCCGGCCAAGGCCTCCAAGGGCTCCGCGTCCCAGAAGCGCACAGCGAGTGCCGGCGGCTCCACGCCCATGAGTTGGATCATCGGCGGCGCTGTCGCGATCGTGGGCATCCTCGTCGCGGTGGTGGTGCTCGTCAACGGCGGGGGCGCAGGCACCTCCGCCGGAACCGTGGTCCAGGGCAACGGGGGCTCATGGACCAACATCACGGCGGACCGGCTCTCCACGGAGCTCAAGGCGAAGGACTTCACGCTGCTCAATGTGAAGACCCCCTACATCGGCGAGATCAAGGCCACGGACCTCTACATCCCGTACGACCAGCTCGCCGCCCGTGCCGCGGAGCTGCCGGCGGACAAGGCCGCCAAGATCGTCGTGTACTGCCGCTCCGGCCGCGAGAGCGCGATCGCGTCGCAGACGCTCCTGGATCTTGGCTACACGAACATCGAGAACCTCGATGGCGGCATGGAGGCGTGGACCGCCTCGGGCCGCTCGCTCGTCAACCTTGGCCGCAGCTGACCGGTCCGGGACACCTGCGATGACACTTCCCCCTGATTGCCCGCTCCTCGCGCTGGCGGATCGGCGGCTGCTCTCCTGGACGGCGCTGTGGGCCATCGTCGCAGGACTGGCCTACGGCCTGGTGACGGCGATCATCCCCAACCCGGTCTTCGGCCGTTCGGTGGCCCCGGAGCCCTTCGCCATCTGGACCTGGCTCGTCTCGGCGCCGCTGATGGGCCTGGTGCTCGCGACGTACACGGCCCCGCGACCCTCCTCGCGGATCGTCATGCTGACTGCCCTCACGCCGGTCGAGGAGGAGCGGGTGGAGCGACGGTCGTCCACCGTGGGGAGCCTGGCGAGCTTCGGCACGTTCCTCGCCATCGGCTGTCCCCTCTGCAACAAGGTGGCACTCCTGCTGCTCGGCGCGTCGGGTGCGATGTCGGTGTGGGCGCCCATCCAGCCGTGGGTTGCCGTGGCCTCGCTCGCGATGCTCACTGCAACCGTGGTCTGGCGGCTCCGGCTGCGCGTCGGAGGGGTTGCCTGCCCGGTCTGACGGCTCCCGTCACGAGGCGTATGTGCCATTCGGCACGGCTCTCACGGGGTGCCGCAGCGTGGGGTGGGAAGCTGCAAGTCCCCCACTCGCATGGGGGGCGGTGCGACGAACTGTCTAGGGGAATCCCCTGATGGCTCGCATCCTACAGGGGGAGGATACCTCTCCATGCAGCACCGGTGGGTCCTGACGCCCGTGGGATCCCCGGCTGCACACAGAGGTAGCAGTCGGCCATGCATCTCAACGTTCGAGCCAAGCTCCTGGGATCCTCGGCGATCCTGATCGTCTTCATGGTTGCGATCGGACTCCTGTCCATCGTCAACCTGGGGACATCCAACGACCTCGCCGGCAAGGTCACCGACAAGGTCGCCCAGCCACTCGCCGCGCTTGGGATTGCCCGAGCCAAGTTCAACGAGAACCGCGCGTTCCTCAACAACTACATGCTGGAGACGGACGCCGCCACACAAGCGGACATCGTCACCAAGTGGCAGGCGAACGACGCCCTGATCACCGAGAAGATGGCCGCCATCAAGGCCACGCTCGTGACCGAAGAGGGCCAGGCCGTGTACGCGGAGCTTGAGACCGCGCTGGCTGCGTACGGCGCCGCCCGCCAGAAGGTCGTCACCGAGATGGCTGCGAACGGCCAGGCTGCCGCCTATGCCCTGAACAAGGCGGAGGCCGTCCCGGCCGCCAAGAGCGCGGCCGATGACTTCCAGAAGCTCTTCGACATGAAGGTCCAGATCGGCGAGGACACCCAGGCCGAGGTCACGGCCTCGTACGAGAGCAGCCGGCTGATCACGATCGTCGTGCTGCTCCTTGCGATGGTCATCGGCTTCGCCCTCTCCTTCTACATCAGCTCCGCCATCGTGAAGGGCGTGAAGAAGGTCCAGGACACGCTCGAGACGCTGGCCGGCAAGGACGCAGCGTCCCTGGCCGAGGCCATGGACCGCCTGCAGGACAACGACCTGACCTATGCGGTGAGCGTCGTGACCCCGGCGATCGAGAAGTACGGGACGGACGAGATCGGCAAGACCGCCGAGTACACCAACATCATGCGCAACAAGGTGGTCGCGGCCATCGAGGCGTACAACGCGGCCCGCGAGGGACTCGCCGGCACCATCACCGAGGTCCAGGAGGCCGCGGACGCGGTGTCCCGC
>CAIYZX010000474.1 GCA_903930745.1 uncultured Chloroflexota bacterium
CACGAGCCGGCGGTCGATGGCCTCGCGGATGAAGGCCTGCGTCCGCTTCTCGAGGTCCAGGTCAAGGGTGGGCGGGCCGTCCTCCGGCGCCGCGCCGGCGAGCCGCTCGTACTCCGAGCCCGCGAGGCCCGGCCCCGCGTGTCCCACCAGGAAGACGTGGTTGCCATCGCCGGCGAAGGCGGGCTCCACGTGCTTGCCGACGTCCGTGAGCAGCCCCACGATGCCGATCTCCGGCGTGGGCGCGATGGCGGACCCGGGAGACTCGTTGTACAGCGAGACGTTGCCGCCCGTGACCGGGAGGCCCAGGGCGGTGCACGCGTCTGCGAGGCCGCGAACGCCCTCGGCCAGGGCCCAGAACGCCTCGGGGCGCGTGGGATCGCCGTAGTTCAGGCAGTTCGTGACGCCGAGCGGGCGGGCGCCCGTGATGGAGACGTTGCGGGTGGCCTCGGCCACGGACAGGGCGGCGCCCAGCCAGGGGTCGATGGCGGAGACCGGCGCGTTGGCGTCCGTCGTGGCGACGAGCGCCTTGGTGGTCCCCTTCACGCGGATCATGGGCGCGCCGCGGCCCGGGCGGGTCACGGTGTTCGCCTGGACGTTGGAGTCGTACTGCTCGTAGACCGGGTGACGGGACGCGAGGTTCGGCGCGCCCATGAGGGCGAGCAGCACGGCGCCCGGGTCCTGGCCGCGCATCGGCAGGGCGTCCACGGGCTCCGCGGGTGCGCCCGGGGCGGGCGCGTTGCGGCGCTTGGCGGGGGCGCGGGACTCGCGGTTGAAGATGATCGCCTCAGACGCGAGGGCACGGGCGGGCATGCGGCCAAGCTCGATGGCACCCTCGACGGGCTTCCCATCGGCATCGAGCGCCCCGGAGCCGTCCGGCGTCGTGAGCACCACGATGTCCGGGTTCTCCGTCACGCGACCGATGACCGCCACGGGCAGGTCCCACCGCTCGCAGATGGCCTTCACGGCCTCCCAGCGGTGCGGCTCCACGATGGCCACCATCCGCTCCTGGCTCTCCGAGATCATGACCTCGAAGGGCTCCATGCCGGGCTCACGGCGCGGGATGGCGTCCAGGTCCACGAGGATGCCCGTGCCGCCGCGGTCCGCGGTCTCGCACGTGGCGCAGGTGATGCCCGCGGCACCCAGGTCCTGGATGGAGACCACGAGACCCTTGGCGATGAGCTCAAGGGTGGCCTCGATCAGGAGCTTCTCCGCGAACGGGTCGCCCACCTGGACGGACGGGCGCTTGGAGGGGTCCTGGTCGCCGAAGGTGGCGGAGGCGAGGACGGACGCCCCGCCGATGCCGTCACGCCCGGTGGCGGACCCGTACAGCACCACGAGGTTGCCGGGGCCGTCCGCGGACGCGCGGGTGAGCATCCCGTCTTCGAGGATGCCGATCGCCATCACGTTGACGAGCGGGTTGCCCTGGTAGGACGGGTCGAAGACCAGCTCGCCGCCGATGGTGGGCACGCCCACGCAGTTGCCGTACCCGCCCACGCCGCGGACGACGCCGTCCACGAGGTGCCGGGTCCGCGCATCGGACGGGTTGCCGAAGCGGAGCGCGTCGAGGACCGCCACGGGCCGGGCGCCCATCGCGAAGACGTCACGCAGGATGCCGCCGGTGCCGGTGGCCGCACCCTGGTAGGGCTCCACCGCGGACGGGTGGTTGTGGCTCTCGATCTTGAACGCCACGCCCAGGCCGTCGCCGATGGCGATGACGCCCGCCTGCTCGCCGATGCCCGCGACCACGTCCTCGCCCTTGGTGGGCAGGGTCTTGAGCAGCGGGCGGGAGCTCTTGTAGGAGCAGTGCTCGCTCCACATGACGGAGAACATCGCGAGCTCAAGGCCGTTCGGCTCGCGCCCGTCCAGCTTCTCCCGGATGGCCTCCAGCTCCCCGTCCGTCAGGCCGAGCGCCCGGTGCAGCGGGATCTCCTGCTCGCTCATCGGGCCGCCTCCGCCACCGCGCGCGTGCCGGTGATCCGGCCGGTCTGCGCCCACTCGCCGGCGCTCACCACGAGCGACCGGATGATGCCAAGACCGTCGTCGCTGCCCAGGATCGCCTCCACGGCGGTCTCCGGGTGCGGCATCAGGCCCGCCACGTTGCCCGCGGCGTTGCGCACGCCCGCGATCCCCCGCAGGGACCCGTTGGGGTTGCCCGGGCCGTCGGCACCGGCGGCGGTCCCGTCCGGGTTCGCGTAGCGCCAGAGCACGCCGCCGTCCGCCTCCAGGGCGTCAAGCGTGGCGTCATCGGCGAAGTAGCACCCCTCGCCGTGGGCGACGGGCATGCGGAGCGGCCGCCGCTCCCCGATCTCGCGGGTGAACGCGGAGTCCATGACCTCCGGCAGCAGCTCCACCTGCTTGCAGACGAACCGCAGGCCGCGGTTGCGCAGCAGGGCGCCGGGCACGAGGCGCGCCTCGGCCAGCACCTGGAAGCCGTTGCAGATTCCCAGCACCGGGGCACCGTTGGCCGCGAAGTCCGCGACCGCGCGCATCACCGGGCTGAACCGGGCGATGACGCCCGCGCGCAGGTAGTCGCCGTACGCGAAGCCGCCGGGCAGGAGGATGCCGCTGATGCCGGAGAGGTCCGTGTCCTCGTGCCAGAGGATCTGCGGCTCCGCCCCGGCGATGCGCAGGGCGTTGACCGCGTCGATGTCGCGGTTGGACCCGGGGAAGAGGACGATGCCGATGCGGGTGGTCATCCGGCGGACCCGAGGAGCTCCACCGCGTAGACCTCCATCAGGGGGTTGCTGAGCATGTCGCCCGCGAGATGGTCCACGATGGCGCGGGCGGCGGCCTCGTCCGCGGCGGCCACGTTGAGCTCCACGCGGCGGCCCACGCGGACGCCCGTGACACCGGCGATGCCGAGGTGCGGGAGGCTGCGCTCCACGGCCTTGCCCTGGGGATCCAGGATGCCGGGCTTGGGGGTGACGTTGACGGCGAAGGTCCAGGTGCGCTGCTGCTCGCTCATCGGGCGATGACGTCCTCCGAAAGGTAGCGGGCGAAGCTCGCCCCGGTGATCCGCTCGAATGCCTCCACGTAGCGGCTGCGGGTACCCGCCACCACGTCGTCCGGGAGCTCCGGCCCCGGTGCCGTCTTGTCCCACGGCTGCTGCTCCAGCCAGTCGCGGACGAACTGCTTGTCAAAGCTGGCCTGGGCGCGTCCCGGCTCCCAGGTCTCGGCGTCCCAGAACCGCGAGGAGTCCGGGGTCATCACCTCGTCGATGAGGATCAGGTCGCCGTCCGGCAGCACGCCGAACTCGTACTTGGTGTCCGCGAGGATGATCCCCGCCTCCGCGCACAGGCCGGCGCCGCGGTTGTAGAGGGCGAGGGCGGCGATGCGGACGAGGTTCCCGTACCGGGGCCCCACCAGCTCCACCACCCGCTCCATGGGGATGTTCTCGTCGTGCTGGCCGGCGGGCGCCTTCCACGCGGGCGTGAAGATGGGCTCCGGGAGCCGGTCGCTCTCGCGCAGGCCCCTCGGCAGCTCGATCCCGCAGACGGTCCGGCTGGCCTGGTACTCCTTCCAGCCGGAGCCCGAGAGGTAGCCGCGGACCACGCACTCCACGGGGAGAACCTCGGCCCTGCGGCCCAGCATCATCCTCCCGCGAAGGTGGGCCAGGGTCTCCTCGTCCCCGCCGGTGAGGTCTGCCGGCAGCTCCGCCGGGTCCACGGACACCAGGTGGTTCGGGATGATGTCGGCGGTCTGCTCGAACCACCAGCGGCTCAGGCCGGTGAGCACGCGCCCCTTGTCCGGGATGGGCGTGGGCAGCACGACGTCGAAGGCGGACAGGCGGTCCGATGCGACGAGGAGCAGGCGGTCGTCGCCAACCTCGTAGAGGTCGCGGACCTTGCCCGCGCGGACGAAGGCGTCAGCCAGCGGCACCGGTCACCTCCCGTGCACGGCCCAGCGGCGTGGACCGCTCGATGATGGCGGTCTCGAGCGCCTCGAGCCGGCCCAGGATCGTGGGGACGTGGCGCAGGACCACGTCGTCGTCGAAGCAGGCGTCGATGTCGGACAGCGGCAGCTTCTCGGCCACGGCCGGGTCCACCGCGAGGAGGTCCTTGAGGGCCACGCGCTCATCGGCCGCCCGCAGCGCGTTGCGCTGGACGATGGCGTACGCCTCCTCGCGCGAGAGCCCGGCCTTGTCCACGAGGACCAGCAGGACCCGCGAGCTGGCGTGGAGGCCAAGACCCCGCGCGATGTTCTCGCGCATCCGCTCCGGGCGGACCACCAGGCCCTCCACGAGGCCCACGCACTTGTTGAGCATGTAGTCCAGGAGGATCGTGGCGTCCGGGAGGATCACCCGCTCCGCGCTGGAGTGGCTGATGTCCCGCTCGTGCCAGAGCGGCTGGTTCTCGAACGCCGTGTGGGCGTAGCCGCGCAGGAGGCGCGCGAGGCCGGCGATCCGCTCGGACAGGATGGGGTTGCGCTTGTGCGGCATCGCGGAGCTGCCCTTCTGGCCGCGCTTGAAGGGCTCCATGACCTCCGCGATCTCCGTGTGCTGGAGGTTGCGGATCTCGGTGGCGATGCGCTCCAGGCTGCCACCCACGATGGCGATGGCCGCGAGGAACGCGGCGTGCCGGTCGCGCTGGACGATCTGCGTGCTCACCGGGTCCACGCGCAGGCCCAGGCTGTCCAGGACCTCCGCCTCGAGATCCGGGGCGAGGTGGCTGTACGTGCCCACGGGGCCGCTGATCTTGCCGGTGGCGATCTCCGCGGTGGCACTCGCGAGGCGGTCGCGGCCGCGCGAGATCTCGAAGGCCCAGCCCGCGCACTTGAGGCCGAACGTGGTGGGCTCCGCGTG
>CAIYZX010000475.1 GCA_903930745.1 uncultured Chloroflexota bacterium
CCCCGTCTCCCGGCCGTCCGACGACCTGCCGCTGGCGCACGCTGCGCCGCCCGAGCAGGGGAGGGCGGCCCCGGAGGCGCCTGCCGCCGAGGCCCCCATCGTGGCCCCGGAGGATGTCCCCCGGCACGTCGCGATCATCATGGACGGCAACCGCCGCTGGGCGAAGCTCCACGGCGTGTCCGACTTCGAGGGGCACGCCGCAGGCATGGAGACCGTCCGCGGTCTGCTCCAGCACGCCGTCCGCCGCGGTGTCCCCATGCTCACGCTCTACGCGTTCTCGCGTGAGAACTGGGCGCGCTCCGACGAGGAGGTCGCGGGGCTCTTCGAGCTCCTCGGTCGCGCCATCGTGGGTGAGACGGACGAGCTGGCGGCCCAGGGCGTTGCCATCCGGCTCCTCGGCCGCATGGACGAGCTTCCCGAGGAGTCCCGCACGGCCATCGAGGCCGCCGTGGCCCGCACCGCCGGCGGCAAGCGCCTCCAGCTGAACATCGCGTGGAACTACGCCGGGCGCACGGAGCTGGTGGACGCGTTCCGCAGGCTCGCCGCCGCCGGCGTGGCACCCTCCGAGATCGACGAGCAGGCCATCAGCGACGCCCTCTACACGGGCGGTCTCGCGGACCCGGACCTGGTGATCCGGACCGGCGGTGAGCAGCGGATCAGCAACTTCCTCATCTGGCAGTCCGCGTACGCGGAGCTCTACTTCGACGACTGCCTCTGGCCGGACTTCGACACGGCGCGCTTTGACGCTGCGCTCGTGGAGTTCGCCCGCCGCACGCGCCGTTTCGGCCGGTAGGGGAGCAAGGACCCACCCATGCGCACCCGCACGCTCTCAGCGTTCGTCATCGTCCCCGTCCTCGCCGTGGCGGTGGCGCTGGGCACGCCCGGGATCGCCGTTCTCCTCGCGATCCTCGCGGCCATCGGCGGCTCCGAGGTCTTCCGCCTGCTCAAGGGCGCCGGCTACCCGTCGCTCCCCTGGGTGGGCACGGTCATCGCCGTGGCGTTCGTGGGTGCCGCGTACGTCGCGCCCAAGGGTGACCTTGGCCTGCTGCTCGCCGCGGTGGGCGTCGTGGTGGCGGGTGTTGGCGCCTTCGCCCAGAAGGACCCGAAGGACGGCCTCGTCGTCTGGTTCTCCACCGTCTTCGGCGCCCTCTACGTGGGCCTCGTCTCGTTCGTCCTGGTGGTCGCGGGCCTCGGCCCGGAGCTGCCGGCCGGTGCCGCGCTCGCTGGCATCGGGCGGGATCGCGCCTGGATCCTGCTGCTGGTGCTGGGCGTCTGGGCGTTCGACACCGGCGCCTTCCTCGTGGGCCGCCAGATCGGCCGCCACAAGTTCATCGAGCACATCTCGCCGGCCAAGTCCGTGGAGGGTGTGATCGGCGGCCTCGTGGCCACCACGCTCGTGTCCTGCGGCCTGCTCGCCGCGCTGGGCCAGGACCCGCTGGGCGGCCTCGTCCTCGGCCCGCTCCTCGGGATCACCGCCCAGGCCGGCGACCTCGCCGAGTCCATGCTCAAGCGTGCCGCTGGCGCCAAGGACTCCGGGACGCTGATCCCGGGCCACGGCGGCGTCCTGGACCGCATCGACTCGTTCCTCTTCGCCGCCCCCGTGGTCGCGCTGTATGTCGTCGCCCTCGTCCGCTGACGGGCGGCTGCGCGTCGCGCTCCTTGGCTCATCCGGGAGCATCGGCCGCCAGACCGTTGACGTCCTCGAAGCGCACGCGGACCGCTTCGAGGTGGTCGCCCTCGCCACCGGCAGGAACGCCGCAGAGCTGCAGGCCCAGGCGCAGCGCCTCCGCCCGAAGGCCGTGGCCCTCGCCGACGAGATCGCCACCCTGGACCTCCCCACGGGCACCACCCGCGTCCGCGGCGAGGACGCGCTGCTGGAGCTCGCCACCCGCGAGGACGTGGACTACGTGATCGTGGGCACTGGCGGCGTGGTCTCGCTCCGCCCCACGCTTGCCGCACTGCGTGCCGGCAAGGTGGTCGCCACCGCCAACAAGGAGACGCTCGTCGCGGGTGGCCACCTGGTGATGGCGGAGGCCCGCGAGCAGGCCGCCCGCCGCGCCGCCGCCAACGCCGCGGACCCGCTCGCCACGCCGCTCGCCTGGCTCCGCCCAATCGACTCGGAGCACTCCGCCATCTGGCAGTGCCTGGTGGGCGAGCCCCGCAACGGCATCGCGCGCCTGGTCCTCACCGCGTCCGGCGGCCCGTTCCTGGACACGCCCGCGGACGCCTTCGCCGCCATCACCCCGGAGAAGGCGCTCAAGCACCCCACGTGGACGATGGGCGCCAAGATCACCATTGACTCGGCGACGCTCGCGAACAAGGGCCTGGAGGTCATCGAGGCCCACTGGCTCTACGATGTGGGCTATGACGCGATCGACGTCGTCGTCCATCCGCAGAGCGTCGTGCACTCCGCCGTGCTCTTCGTGGACGGCTCCCTCAAGGCACAGCTGGGCACCCCGGACATGCGCATCCCCATCCAGTACGCGCTGACGCACCCGGACCGCCTGGTCTCCCCGGCGGCTGCGCCGGACCTCGTGGCGGCCGCGCACCTGGACTTCCGTGCGCCCGATGAGGGGCGCTTCCCGGCCCTGCGCATCGCCCGTGAGGCGGGCCGGATGGGCCCGCACGCCTCCGCCGCGCTCATCGCCGCGGACGAGGTGGCGGTCGCCCGCTTCCTCGACAGGACCCTCGACTTCCCCGGCATCCCTCGGCTCCTCGAGGCTGCCGTCACCCGCTTCGGCGGGAGCTCCCCCCAGGCTCCGGACATCGACGAGCTCGTCGCCCTCGACCGCGAGGTCCGTGCCGCCTTTGCGACAGGACCGGTGACCCCATGATCTCCATCCTCCAGTCCATCGGCACCGTGGTCGTCTTCATCGTGGTCCTGGGCGTGCTCGTCCTCGTCCACGAGTGGGGCCACTTCGTGACCGCACGCCTGGCCAAGGTCCGCGTGCTGGAGTTCGGCATCGGCTTCCCGCCGCGTGCCAAGGTCCTCGCCAACCGCGGCGAGACCGTCTACACGCTCAACTGGCTGCCCATCGGCGGCTTCGTGAAGCTCGAGGGCGAGGACGGCGAGAACGACGATCCGCGCTCCTTCTCCCGCGCCCCGCTGCCCGTCCGCCTGGGCATCCTGCTCGCGGGCGTGGCCATGAACCTCGTGCTCTCGTTCGTCATCTTCTCGGGCGTCGCGCTCTACGGCGAGCCCGCGATCGGTGTCACGTTCGGCGAGGTGGCCGCGGGCTCCCCGGCGCAGGACATCGGCCTCGTGCCCGGCGACACCCTCGTGACCCTGAACGGCAAGCGCTACTCCGCCTTCGACGCCAAGGTCCCCAGCTCGGACCTGCGGGCCCTCGCGGGCAAGGAGGTCGTCCTGGGCATCCGCCACGCGGACGGCACGGAGCAGGACTACACGGTCACGCTGCGCGTCCCGGCGACGCCCGAGGAGGGCGCGCTGGGCATCGGCAAGCTCCAAGGCACGCAGGTGGGCTCCATCAACTACGGGTTCGGCGACGCGGTGAGCCTGGGCGCCAAGCGCACAGGGGAGGCGTTCTCCATGATCGCCGCCGGGCTCGCGGACCTGGGCAAGAGCATCGTGACGAACCCCACCACGGCGCCGCCCGCGGCCGGCCCCGTTGGCATCGCCGTCCAGCTGGGCGACATCCTCTGGCAGCTGGGCCCGCTGTACGTGATCTACATGGCGGGCCTGCTCTCCGCGAACCTGGCCCTCGTCAACGTGCTGCCCTTCCCGCCGCTGGACGGCGGCCGCATGCTCGTGATCATCCTCAAGGCGATCCCGGGCGTTGGCCCGCGCATCTCCCTGCGCGCCGAGCAGCTCACGTACATGCTGGGCTTCGTGGCGCTCTTCGGGTTCCTCATCTGGATCACCGTCTTCGACATCGCCCGCCAGGTCACCGGAGGCAACTAGCCGTGGCGTCCCCCGACCAGCTCCGTCCCGTGCGCCGGCCCACCGTCTCGGTGGACGTTGGCGGGGTCCTCGTGGGCTCCTCGCATCCCGTGGTCGTCCAGTCCATGACGAACACGGACACGAGCGATCCCGATGCCACCGCGATCCAGGTCGCGCGCCTGGCGCACACGGGCTCCCAGCTGGTCCGCGTGACCGTCAACACGGACGAGGCCGCGGCGGCCGTCCCGGACATGATCCGCAAGCTGCGCGACGGGCTGGGCGTGGACGTCCCGGTCATCGGCGACTTCCACTACAACGGCCACAAGCTGCTCGTGGACCACCCGGAGATGGCGGCGGCGCTCGCCAAGTACCGGATCAACCCGGGCAACGTGGGCACCAAGTACCACGACGAGAACTTCACCACGATCATCCACGCGGCGATGGAGCACGACAAGCCTGTCCGCATCGGCGTCAACTGGGGCAGCCTGGACCAGCAGCTCCTCACGGACCTGATGGAGGCGAACGCCAAAGCCGCCGAGCCGCGCGACACGCGCGACGTGATGATCGACGCGATGATCGAGTCCGCGATGCGCTCCGCCGAGCTGGCCGAGGAGATCGGCCTGCGGCACGACAGGATCATCCTGTCCGCCAAGGTCTCCGGTGTCCGTGACCTCGTGGACACGTACCGGCGCCTGGCGCCCCGCTCCGACTATCCGCTCCACCTGGGCCTCACGGAGGCCGGGATGGCGATGAAGGGGATCGTGACGTCCACCGCGGGCCTCGCCATCCTGCTCAACGAGGGCATCGGCGACACCATCCGCGTCTCGCTCACCCCGGAGCCCGGCGCCGGCCGCGAGCTGGAGGTGGAGGTGGCGCAGCAGGTCCTCCAGTCCATGGGCCTGCGCTCGTTCCTTCCCCAGGTCTCCGCCTGCCCCGGCTGCGGCCGAACCACCAGCACATTCTTCCAGGAGATGGCCCGCGACATCACGGGGCACATCAAGGACCGGATGCCGGAGTGGCGCGAGCGCTATCCCGGCGTGGAGGACATGAAGGTGGCCGTCATGGGTTGCGTGGTCAACGGGCCGGGTGAGTCCAAGCACGCGGACATCGGGATCTCGCTCCCGGGCACGTTCGAGTCGCCCGCGGCGCCCGTCTTCATCGACGGGAAGCTGGACCGCACGCTCCGCGGCGACGGGATCGTGGCCACGTTCATCGGCCTGCTCGAGGAC
>CAIYZX010000476.1 GCA_903930745.1 uncultured Chloroflexota bacterium
CCGTAGTCCGCCTCGCGCTCGGCCTGCTCGATGCGCACGGCCAGCTGCTCCACCTCCGACTTCGTGGCGCGCAGCGCGGCGATCGCGGACTTCTCCGCCTCCCAGCGCTGCTTCATGCCGCCGGCCTCCTCGGCCAGCTCCGCGAGCTCGCGCTCCAGGGCGTCCAGGCGCGCCTTCGACGCGTCGTCCGTCTCCTTGCGCAGCGCCTCGCGCTCGATCTCCAGCTGGATCCGCCGTCGCTCCAGCTCGTCCAGCTCGATGGGCATGGAGTCGATCTCCATGCGCAGCCGGCTCGCCGCCTCGTCCACGAGGTCGATGGCCTTGTCCGGCAGGAACCGCTCCGTGATGTACCGGTTGGAGAGTGTGGCGGCGGCCACGAGTGCCGAGTCCGTGATCCGGACGCCGTGGTGCACCTCGTACCGCTCGCGCAGGCCGCGCAGGATGGAGATGGTCTCCTCCACGGACGGCTGGTCCACCACCACCGGCTGGAAGCGCCGCTCCAGGGCGGCGTCCTTCTCGATGTGCTTGCGGTACTCGTCCAGCGTGGTGGCGCCGATGGTGTGGAGCTCGCCGCGCGCCAGCATCGGCTTCAGCAGGTTGGACGCGTCCATCGCGCCCTCGGCGGCACCCGCGCCCACCACCGTGTGGAGCTCGTCGATGAAGAGGACGACGCGGCCCTCGGAGTCCTTGATGTCCTTGAGGACGGCCTTGAGCCGCTCCTCGAACTCGCCGCGGAACTTGGCGCCCGCAATGAGCGCGCCGAGGTCCAGCGAGACGACGCGCTTGTCCTTGAGGGTCTCGGGAACGTCGCCGCGGACGATGCGCTGGGCAAGGCCCTCCGCGATGGCAGTCTTGCCCACGCCCGGCTCGCCGATGAGGACCGGGTTGTTCTTGGTCCGGCGGCTCAGGACCTGGATGACGCGGCGGATCTCCTCGTCCCGGCCGATGACCGGGTCCAGCCTGCCCGCGCGCGCCTCGGCGGTGAGGTCACGCCCGTACTTCTCCAGCGCCTGGTACGTGCTCTCCGGGGTGGGGCTCGTGACGCGCTGGGAGCCGCGCACGGTCTGGAGGGCGGTCAGGATCCGCTCGCGGTCCGCGCGGTGGCGGCCCAGCAGCCCGGCGATCTCGCCGCCGGCCTCCGCGCAGCCCAGCAGCAGGTGCTCCGTGGAGGTGTACTCGTCGCCCATGCGACGCGCCTCCTCCTGGGCCTTCTCGATGACGCGCTTCGCGCGCGGATCCAGGCCCAGGTTGCCGCCGCTGATGCGGGCCCGGCGCGCCAGGAGGGCCGCGAGCTCGCCGCGGAACGCCGCAAGATCCACGCCGAGGCGGCGCAGGGTCTCCGCAGGGATGCCGTCGTCCGGCTCCAGGAGCGCGGCGAGCAGGTGCTCCGCGTCCAGCACGGGGCTCTGCATCCGCTCAGCGAGAGACTGGGCGGTGACGATGGCCTCCTGGGCCTTCTCGGTGAAACGGTCAAGCTGCATGGCGTCTGGTACTCGCGATCTCCGGCCGGGCCGCTACTGCGTGGCCCGCGGGTCAGGCTGGCTGATGGTGTCCAGGAAGGTTTCGGCGGCGGCCCGCTGCTCCTCGTCCAGGCCCGTGGGCAGGACGACGCGGACCTTGGCGTAGAGGTCGCCTGCACCCTCCTCGCGGAGCTTCGGCATCCCCTGGCCCTTGAGGCGGATGACCTTGCCGGACTGGGTGCCGGCAGGGATGGTGAGGAGGACGCGGCCCTTGAGCGTGGTCACGGGGACCTCGCCGCCCAGCAGCGCCTCGCGGAGCGTGACCGGGAGCTCGCGCTCGAGGTCAGAGCCCTTGCGCGTGAAGACCGCGTGTGGGGTGACCTTGACGGTCACGACGATGTCGCGGCCGCCCGGGCCCTTGCCGGTGAGCTTGACGCGGGACCCGGTGTCCGAACCCTTCGGGATCTGGACCTCGTAGCGCTTGCCGTCCATGTCCACGACACGGCTGGTGCCCCAGTACGCCTCTTCGAGGGTCAGCTCCGCGGCGGCCTCAACCTCCCACTCGGTGGTCCGGCCACCCCGGTGGCCGCGGGTGCCGCCGGCAGTGGACGCGCCCGCCGCGCCGGCCCCGGCGCCCTGGTCGAAGCCGATGCCGCCCATCCCGGACAGGATGTCCGCGAAGGACTGGCCGGCCCCCGCCCGCGAGCCGGTGCCCGTCCCGGCGCCGCCGGAACGAGACCCGCGTGCGCCCGCCCCTGCGTTCCCCGGCTGCGCCCCACCGGCCGCGCCGGAGAAGAACATCCGGAAGAAGTCGGAGAAGCCGGCGCCCCCGGAACCGTCCGCGGAGCGGAACTCGAACCGGGTCCCGCCCGGGCCGCCCGCGCCCCCGCCGCCGAAGTTGAACCCGGCGAAGGGGCCGCCCGGCCCGAAGGGATCGCCGGCCCCGCCCCGGCCCCCGCCGGCGCGCTGGTACTGCTCCCAGTTCGCGCCCAGGAGGTCGTACTGCTTGCGCTTCTCGGGGTCGGAGAGGACCTCGTTGGCCTCGTTGACGTCCTTGAACTTGCGCTCGGCCGCCCTGTCGCCCTGGTTCCGGTCCGGGTGGAACTCGCGCGCCAGCTTCCGGAACGCCTTCTTGATGTCCGCCTGGGAGGCGGACCGTGGGACGCCCAGGATCGCGTAGTAGTCGCGGTAGTCCATCTGTTCCGGAACCCCCGGCGCTCGCCGCTATACGACGACCGGCGGCTGCTCGGCCGGCGGGAAGGGATTGCGGCGGACACGCGTCTCACCGCCACCCTTGCTCCCGCCGCCCCCGCCGATCACGGTGGTGGCGCCCTTGAGCGGCTTCGGCCGGCGCCGCAGCGCGGCGTCCAGCACGGAGCCCATGTCGTCCGCGAGGACGAGCTTGAGCTGCTTGCGGATCTCGTCCGGGATGTCCCGGAGGTCCTTCTCGTTCTTCTTGGGCAGGATCACGATGCCGGCGCCGGACAGGTGCGCGGCCAGGATCTTGCTCTTGAGGCCGCCGATGGGCAGGACGCGCCCGCGGAGCGTGATCTCGCCCGTCATCGCCACGTCCTTGCGGACCGGGATGCCGGTGAGCGAGCTCACCATCGCCGTGGCCATCGTCACGCCCGCGGACGGGCCGTCCTTCGGGATGGCACCCGCAGGCACGTGGATGTGCAGCGTGTGCTTCTCGAAGACCTCGCGCTCGATGCCCAGCTCCGCCGCGTTGCTGCGGATCCAGGAGAGCGCCGCCCGAGCGGACTCGCGCATGACGTCGCCCAGCTGGCCGGTGAGGATGAACTCCTCGCGGCCCTCCATCTTCGTGACCTCCACGGCCACCACGTCGCCACCCACCTCGGTGACCACGAGGCCGGTCGCGGAGCCCACCTGGTCCTCGGCCTCCAGCTCGCCGTACTCGAAGCGCGGCGGCCCCAGGTACTCCTCGAGCTTCTTGAGGTCCACGATGGTCTTGCGCTTGCGGCCCTCGGCCACGGAGCGCGCCACCTTGCGCATGATGTTCGCGAGCTCGCGCTCGAGGTTGCGGACGCCGGCCTCCTTGGTGAACGCCTGGACGAGCGCCATCAGCACCTCGTCCGTGACCTCCACGTGCTTCTCCTTCAGGCCGTGGTTCTCCATGACCTTGGGGACGAGGAAGCGGCGGGCGATCTCCACCTTCTCCTGCTGGGTGTACCCGGGAAGCGCGATGACCTCCATGCGGTCACGCAGCGGGGCCGGGATGGGGTCCAGCAGGTTGGCGGTGGCGATGAAGAGGACCTTGCGCAGGTCGAACGGGACCTCGAGGTAGTTGTCCTGGAAGCTGAAGTTCTGCTCCGGGTCAAGCACCTCCAGCAGCGCCGAGGACGGGTCGCCGCGGAAGTCCATGCCGATCTTGTCCACCTCGTCCAGCATGAAGACCGGGTTGTTGGTGCCCGCGGTCTTGATGCTCTGGACGATGCGGCCGGGCAGCGCGCCGATGTAGGTGCGCCGGTGGCCGCGGATCTCCGCCTCGTCGTGGATGCCGCCCAGGCTCATCCGCACGAACTTGCGGCCCATCGCCTTCGCGATGCTCTTGCCAAGGCTGGTCTTGCCCACGCCGGGAGGGCCCACGAAGAGCAGGATTGGGCTGCGGATCGTGTCCGCCAGGCTGCGGACCGCGAGGTACTCGAGGATCCGCTCCTTGATCTTCTCCAGGCCGTAGTGATCCTCGTCCAGGATCGTGGCGGCCTCCTTGATGTCCAGCCGGTCCTCGGTGGCCGTCTTCCACGGCAGCCCAACCAGCCAGTCCACGTACGTGCGGATGACGCCCACCTCCGGCGAGGCGGTGGGGATCCGGCTCATCCGGTCGATCTCCTTGATCGCCCGGGCCTTCACCTCGTCCGGCATGCCGGCGGCGTCAACCTTCTCGCGGAGCTCGTTGATCTCCGCCTGCTGCGGGTCGTCCTCGCCCAGCTCGCGCTGGATGGCCTTGAGCTGCTCGCGGAGGATGTACTCGCGCTGGGTCTTGTCCATCTCGGACTTGACCTCGCTCTGGATCTTGCCCTTGAGCTCAAGGATCTCGATCTGGCGGGCGAGGAACGCGGAGACGAGCTTCAGGCGGGCCTCGGCGTCGATGGTCTCGAGGAGCTCCTGGCGCTGCTCCGTGGACATGTCCGGGCTGTACGCCACCATGTCCGCGAGCAGGCCCGGCTCGCTGATGTTCCGGGCGGCCACGGCGGCCTCCGGCGGGACGGGCGCGCCGTTGGCGACGTACTGCTCGATCTGGGCCTGGACGGTCCGGACGAGCGCCTGGATCTCCACGCCCTCGGAGGTGGTGTCGCCCAGGTCCTCCGCCTTGACGGCGAGATACGGCGTGACGCGGGAGAAGCCGTGGACCCTGATGCGGCCCTGGCCCTGGACGATGGCCCGGACGGTGCCGTCCTGGAGCTGGACCACCTGGGCGATCTTCGCCACGGTGCCGATGCCGTACAGCTCCGACGGGTTGGTGATGTCCTCCTGCTCCGCGGTGCGCTGGGTCACGAGGGCGATGAGGCCACCCTGCTCCTGCGCGGCGTTGAGCGCGGCGACGCTCTTCTCGCGGCCAACCTGGAGCGGGACGATCATCTCCGGGAAGATGACGGTCTCGCGGAGGGCCACGAGCGGCAGGTCGCGGATGTCGCCCGGGTGGTGGGCGCGCTCCGTCTTCTCGCTCCTCGGCTCCGCCTTGGCGCGTCCGCGGCCCTTGCCGGCAGCCTTCGCGGGCTGCTCGGCGGCTGCGGCTGCCGCTGCGGCCTCGGCCTCGGCCTTCGCCTTGGCGGCGGCGGACGTGCGGGTCCGGCGCTTGGGTGCTGCGGTCTCGGTCTCGGCCGCCGGGGCGTCCGGCGCGTCGTCGCGCTCGTCCTCGGGCTGGCTCTTCGACGACTTCTTCGTCGGCATCTGTGTCTCCTGGGGGCCGGCCGGGCCGCCGGCTGGCGGTTCGTGTCAGATCGTGTGGGCTGGGGGTTGGGGTGGGGACGCTGTGCTCACGTGGTCCGTTGCGAACCGTCGTCCGGCTCGGGACCCGGCGGGGCGGCTGCGCGTCCGGCTCCATGGCCGTGCTGCGCCTCCGCGGTCCCGTCACGGGTCCCTTCGTCGTAGAGCGCCTCGAGGATGCGCTTGCCAAGACGCTCCTCGAGCTCGAACAGGATCCGGACCCCGGCGAGGTTCACGCCGCGGTCACGGGTCAGGTGGCGGATCCAGAGGATCTGCCGGATGTCCTCCTCGCTGTAGAGGCGGATGTTGGTGGGCGTGCGCGCCGGGCAGACCAGGCCCTCGTCCTCGTAGATCCGGAGCGTCCTCGGGTGGGCCGAGACGAGCGTCGCGGCCACGCTGATGACGTAGACCGGCTGGTGAGGGTCCCGATCGGGACGGCGCGCCGCCGACATGTCAGGCGCCGGTGTCCGTGCTGCCATCGGCTGCGGCTCCCGCGGTCACCGGCGAGATCCGGATCTGGCGGGGCTTGGTCACCTCGGCCTTGGGGATGCGCAGGTGGAGCACGCCGTGCTCGAACGTGGCCTCCGCCTTGTCCGGCTCCAGGCCGGTGGGCAGGGTCACGGTCCGCATCACGGAGCCGCGGCTGATCTCGCGGACCACCCACCCGTCCTGGGTCTGGGTCTGCTCCGCGCGGTCCTCCGCCTTGATGGTCAGGGTGCCGTTCTCAACGGTGATCTCAACATCCTCCGGCGCGATGCCGGGGAGCGACGCGTCCACCAGGAGCTCGTCCTTGGTGGCACGCACGTCAAGGGGCAGCCGGGCGTAGTCGCCGGTGCCGCTCCAGGCCTGGTATGGCCGGAACACCGTGTCGTCGAAGAGGCGGTCCATCGCCTGGCGAAGCGTCACAAGCTCGCTGAAGGGCGACGGGCGACGGGTCAGCGTCATCGCATCGATCCTCCTGTGGTCCGCGCCGGCGGCCGTAGTCCCCGCCGGCCAGCGGTCAGTGTGGTGGAAGCGTCCGACGAGGCGTTGGGTTCCCCGTCGGACAATGCGCACCATAGAACCCTGACAATGGTGTTGTCAAGATAAGTGTCCTCAACACTTCCGCAATGTGTGCCACCCATCGCGGCGTTCGCGGCATCGCGCGTTCACACATGCCTGCTCACCAACGGAGAGTTGCCGAATCCAGGAGCGGCCGCGTCAAGGAGGGCCACCGTTCCGCGATTCGACAACGGACAGTTGGCAACCGGCGGACGGCGCGCCCGAACCGGCCCGCTGCCGGACCATCGTTCCAGGTTTCATCAACCCTGGGTTGTGGGGGCGATTGCCGGGGCGACGCTCCGTCGGTGAAACCAGGAGCGAGCGCGCCATACCTGGCCGCCGTTCCGTGGTCCAGCGACGGCCAGTCACGGAACCCCGTACCGCGCGCCCGAAACGGGCCAGCCAGATGCCATCGCTCCGGGTTTCATGGACCCTGAGTCGGGGCCGGGGGGCGGAGCGGCCGGGACCGCCCGCAGAGGTGCCGAAGAGGCGCCTATGCTTCGTCCGGCTCCCCGATGAGCTGGCCGCGCAGCTCCGCCTCGCAGTCCGGCCGGCCGATGGCGATCACCTTGTCACCCTCGGCCAGCACCGTGTCCGCACGGATCGCGGACGGCATGCCGTCACGGATCACGCCGAACAGCGAGCACCCCTTGGGCATGTCGATGTCGGCCGCCGCGCGTCCGATCGCAGGCGATCCCGCCTGCAGGTGCGCCTCGATGATCTCCATCTCGCCGACGCCCAGCGCCGCGAGGTGCAGCAGCTCGTGCACCGGGATGTCCTGCTCGATGGAGCCCAGGATCATCCGGGTGGGCGAGATGATCTCGTCCACGCCCAGGTGCCGGAAAAGCTGCTCGTTCTTCGGGTTGTTGACGCGGGCGATCGTCCGCGGCACGTCGAAGTGGTGCTTGGCCATCTGGCAGATCACGAGGTTGTCCTCGTCATCGCCCGTGACCGCGGCCACGATGTCCGCGCGGTTCGCCCCGGCCTCGTGGAGGTACTTGCCCTCGCAGCCGTCCTGGGAGATCACCACGGAGCCGATCTCGTCCTTGATCGTCTCCGCCCGCCGGCGGTCCTTCTCCATGAGGCACACCTCGTGCCCCGAGTTGATGAGCTCCTTGGTCAGGTAGTACCCCACCTTTCCGCCGCCCACGACCAGCACGAACATCGCTCTACTCCTCGTGGCCGGAGGCGCCCGCGGACATCGGCGCGGCGTCAACGTGGTGGGCGTGCGGCTTCTCGGGGACGTAGATGCCCGGCCGGTCGCCCGTCGCCTGGCCCAGGTACCCCAGCACCGCGGTCATCATCAGGTTCGTCCGGCAGAGCGTGGCGATGCCCAGGTGGGCGTATGCCTCGGAACGGACCGGGTCGTTGATCTTGGCGACCACCTTGCGGGCGCCCAGCGCCTCCTGGCCCAGCTGCGCCGCCATGATGTTGCGATTGTCGCCCTCGGTGGCGGCCAGGAACAGGTCCGCGTCCTCGGCGCCCGCGCGCCGGAGCGTGTCCTCGTCCGTGCCGTCGCCCCGGAGCGCGGTGCCCCCGAACGTGGACGGCAGCCGGTCGAAGGCCGACGACGTGAGATCCAGGATCAGGACCTTCCAGCCGGCCCTGTCCAGGTCGGCGGCGAGACCCGCCCCCACCCGACCACAGCCGACGATGACGGCTTTCATGCTTGCTCCTCGGCCATCGACTCGCGGATGACCCACACGGCACAGCGTGCGTTCTTGAGTACGTAGGGGATGGTCCGGCCCACCGCGAAGTCGCCTCCGAAGCGGCGCCGGAAGGGGAGGCCCATGATCAGCAGGTCCGCCTCGCGCTCCGTGGCCTCGTCAACGAGCGCGGCGCCCACGTCGCGGGCCTGCAGGAGCACGGTCTCCAGGCGGTAGCGGGATGCCTCGGCCGTGGCCTCGGCGATGTCCAGGACCCGCTGCGCGCCCTCGTCGTGACCCGCGACGTCCGCGTCGAGGGGCAGCGTCCAGTCGATCTCGACGACGTGGACGCCGATGATCTCGGCGTGGGAGGGCTTCGCGAGGTCCGCGGCGAGCGCAACGATGGACCGGTCAGTCCGGCCGCCGGACAGTGCCACGACGGCACGCCGGAACTGGGGTGCCGACGCGTCGGCCACGATGCTCTGGAGCCTCCAGGCTGGAGTTGCGACGTTGGGCCACCGGGACGCTCCCGGCCGTGTCGCCGCGCCCGGTCACGATACCACCGCCCACCGCGTCAGACCGTCCCTGGCGGGCCGGGTTGGTGCCACCGCCCACCGCACCGAACCGCCGATGGCGGCACCCGTCACTCGGTGCCGGGCTCCGGCTCGGGCAGCTCCAGCTCCCGGTGCTCGGACCGCCGGTACGGCACGTCCGCGATGACCGTGTGCTCGCGGCCCACCAGCGCCGCCTTCAGCCGCTTCGCCGTCTGGTTGTAGAGCATGCGGTCCCACCAGTGCTTGGCCACGTACTCCGGCAGCACCACGATGGTCGTGGGGGCCTCCTGGTCCGGCGGCCACGCGCGGTCCAGCACCTCGAGGTACGTCACCACCGGGCCCACCAGGGCGCGGTACGGGGACTCCACCACTACGAGCGGCACGCCCGGAAGCTGGCGTGTCCAGCGCTCGCGCAGCCGCTCGGCGTCCTCGAGATCCGTGGTCACGTAGACGGCCTGGAGCATGCCCGGCTGGCTGGCCAGCGACTTGCCGAACATCACCGCCTGCACCACGGACCGGTTGATGCCGTTGACCGGGATGATCACGCGCTGCTCGCGGTGCGGGCGGTCGAAGACCAGCGAGCCGTCCACCTCCAGCTCCGCGGCCTGGCCATCGTACTGGCGCCGGATGAAGGACATCA
>CAIYZX010000477.1 GCA_903930745.1 uncultured Chloroflexota bacterium
ACGGTGATCTCGCGGCCCAGGCCGGAGATGATGCCGCGCGTTACGGTCTCGGTGAACGTGCCCAGCGGGCTGCCGATGGCGATGGCCGTCTGGCCAACCACGAGCCGCGAGGAGTCCGCGATCCGTGCCGCCGGCAGGCCGGTGGCGTCGATCTTGATCAGCGCGAGGTCGTTCGTCCTGGACTGCTCCACGAGCCTCGCCGGGTACGTCTGGCCGTCCTCGAGCTCAACGGAGAGGGTCCTCGCACCCTCCACAACGTGACGGTTCGTGAGGATGAAGCCGTTGGACGTGAGGATCATCCCGGAGCCCACGCCGGTGGTGGACCCGCCGAACGGGGAGAAGTCGCTGGACGAGATGCCGTCCGCGGTGATCGTGACCACGACAGGCTGCGCGGCCGCCACCACGCTGGTGAGGTCGATGGACGTGACCGTGGTGGGGCCGGTGGAGGTGGTTGCGCCGGTGGTCGCCACGGGAGTGGCGGTCGCGGTGGGCAGCAGCGCCCGGACGGCGAGCGTGGTCCCGCCCGACGCCAGGACGGCGGAGAGCGCAGCGGCGGCAACGACCGTGCCAAGGCCGGCGCCTCGACGGGCCTCGCGGGCCGGCGGGGTGGCGGCAGTGGGCGTGGCGCTCGGCCAGGCGGGCGCCGGGGCCGGCGTGAGGACGGGCGCCGGGAGCGGGGCGGCGGAGCCGGCCGATGCGACAGGCATGGCGTCCGCCCAGGCGAACGGACTGGCGGGCGGAGCCGCCGGCGCCGCGGCGAACGGCATGCTGTCGACAGTCATGGCGTCCGCCTGCGGGGTGGCCTCGGGGACGGCGGCGGACTCGGGGTCCACCGGGAGGTTGGCGTCGGTCATCTGGAGTGCTCCATCGGATGCGGCCCATCGTCGCATGTCCGAAGGAAACCGCCCGCGGCTGAGATGTGCCTGAGAGTCGTCCGACACGATCGCCGGCAACGCCGTGGCACGGCGGCGCGGATCAGCCGGGCGACGAGACCTCGAGCAGGGGGCCAACCAGCTCGGTCCAGGTCATCCGGTCTTCGGCGGTGATGCCCAGGGCCCCGTAGCCCTCCTGGCGGGCGACCCAGGCGATGCCGGCCTCCCCCATCGCGAAGCCGGCCGTGGCGTACGCGTCCGTCAGCGTGAGCCCGGGCCCAACCACCGTGAGGCTTCGGAGCCCCACCGGCGCCTCGCCCGTGTGGGGGTTCACGATGTGGGCGCCGCGCTCGTAGAGCCCGGATGTCGCGACCGCGCCATCGCGGACACGAAGGATCGCCACCACCTGCGTCGCATCCTCGGGGTGGCGGATGCCCACGCGCCACGGGCGACCGGGCTCCGGCTCGCCGGAGACCACGATGTCGCCACCGGCCACCACCTGGAAGTTGCGGGCACCGGCGAGGCGCAGGATCGCCGCGGCCTCGTCCACGGCCCAGCCCTTGACCACGCCCGTTGGATCCGCCCGCCCGTCCGTCCGGTGCGCGCGGGCGTTGAAGTACCCGTCCGTGGTGTCGTGGAGCTGGTCCGCGAGCGTGAAC
>CAIYZX010000478.1 GCA_903930745.1 uncultured Chloroflexota bacterium
ATGACCGCGGCAACCACGCCGCCTACCGCGTGGACCTGCCCGATGGAGGCGTGACCCGCCTGACCGCCACGGGCTCCGTGAGCGAGCTGTGCCCCACCCCGGACGGCACGGCGGTCTACGCGCTGATGGCCACCGTGGGCAGCCCCGCGCGCATCGTCCGCTTCGATGCCCGCCAGGCCGACCAGGTGCCCGCCCCGCTCCAGCGCAGCGTGGACGACGGCGGCATCACCGCCCCGGGCCGCGTGGAGCGCATCCATGCCACGGCGCTGGACGGCACGCCGCTCGAGGGGTGGCTCGTCCTCCCCGCCGCCGCGTCCGAGGAGCAGCCCGCACCGCTCGTCGTCTTCGTTCACGGCGGCCCGCTGAGCTCCTGGTACGGCTGGCACTGGCGCTGGAACCCGCACATCCTGGCGGAGCGCGGCTACGCGGTCCTGCTGCCGGATCCCGCCTTCTCCACCGGCTACGGCCAGCACATGGTTGACCGCGGATGGGGCCAGTGGGGCGGCAACCCGTACACGGACGTGCTGGCCCTCACGGACGTCGCGGAGGCGCACGCGGCCGTGGACAACACGAGGACCGCGCTGATGGGCGGATCCTACGGCGGCTACATGGCCAACTGGGTGGCCGGCCACACCACGCGCTTCCGCTGCATCGTGACCCACGCGTCCCTCTGGGAGCTGCTGGGCTTCCACGGGACCACGGACCACGGGCCGGCCTGGGAGCACGAGATGGGCGACCCGTACACGGACCCCTCCGTCTACCTTGCCAACTCGCCCCGCCAGCACCTGGCGGCCATGGCGGCCGCGAAGACGCCAATGCTCGTCATTCACGGTGAGAAGGACCACCGCGTGCCCATCTCGGAGGCGCTGACACTCTGGACGGACATGCAGCGGATGGGGATCCCCGGGCGGTTCCTGTACTTCCCGGACGAGAACCACTGGATCCTCAAGCCGCAGAACGCGCGGGTCTGGTACGCGACGGTCCTCTCGTTCCTGGACGAGCACCTGCGCGGGATCGCCTTCGAGCGCCACCCGCTCCTGTAGTTCCGGGGCGTCGGCGCGACGTCGAGGAGCCGGGATCAGGCGGGCTCGATGACCCCATCGGGCCCTGCTGCCGCCAGCCGCTCCAGCGAGGGCAGCACGTGGAAGGGGCCCGGCATGGCCTCGATCTCCGCCTGCACGCGCGCCGCTGCGAGACGCCAGGCGGGCTCGCCCAGCATGGCCTCCACGGCGTCGCGCATCGTGCTGGGATCCCGCTCGGAGGCGGGCAGGACGCGCGCGATCCCCGCGGCGGCGCAGCGCGCGGCGTTCTCCGGCTGGTCTGCAGCCACCGGGAGCAGCAGCATCGGCACGCCTGCGCCGGCTGCCGCCAGCATCGTCCCGGAGCCGCCGTGGAAGACCACGAGATCGGAGGCGGGCAGGAGGCCGGACATCGGCAGGTAGGCCGCGACGTGGACATTGGCCGGTTGCGGCCCGAGGTGGGCCGGATCCAGGTCCGCGCCCACCGTGGCCACGATCTCCGCGTCCAGGGGCGCCAGCGCCGCCACGAGCGCCGCCACGCCGTCCGCCCGGGACGGGCCAACCGTGCCCAGGGTGACGGCCACGCGCGGGCGCGCTCGCGGGGCGAGGAGCCACTCGGGAAGCTCGAAGCCCGCCTCGTCCATCGGGCGTGGCCGCAGGGGGCGGGCCGTGGGCGGCAGCGGGTCAGCGGCGTTCAGCAGTGACGGTGGCCGAGTGGCAAGGAAGCCGTGCCGGTGCCAGCGCGCCAGCCCCGGGTCCGGCGGGAGGCCCAGCCGGGCCCCGAGTGCCCCCAGCGGGTCCTCCGAGAGGCGCACCATCACACCCCGCCACGCGGTGGCCTGCAGTGCCACGTGCGGGATCCCCAGGACCTCGGCGGCAAGCCACGTCCCCTGCTCGCTGTCGTCGTGAACCAGGATGTCCGGCCGCCAGGACCTCGCCAGGTCCAGCACGCCGTCCGCGAGGGCCGGCGCCACGAAGCCCGCGAACCCGCGCGACCAGATCAGGACCGCGAGCGAGCGCCCGGTCTGCTCGGCGGCCTCCGGCACGGCGGCGAAGACGGCGGGGAGATCCGGCGGGCCGGCCTCCACGTGGGCGAGCCCGGCGACGGCAAGGGTTGGCTCCAGCGAACGGCCGCCCAGGACCACGACGTCGTGCCCGGCATCACGCGCTGCGAGCGCGAGCGGCAGGAGCGGCAGCAGGTGGCCGTGCGCCGGGTTGCACGCGAAGGCGATGCGCATGCCCAGACGATACGCCCAGGCACAAGCCGGGGAACCTGCGCAGTGGCGTCAGTCGCGCAGCAGGGTCCGGAGGGCTGCCTTGACGCGCTCTTCGAGGCCCATGCCCACCGCGGGATCGCCCACGGCCAGCGCGGACGCCTCGCGCGCCTCGCCCAGCGAGTAGCCGAGGGCCTGGAGCGCGGCGACAACCTCGTTCTGGGAGGCCGTCGCGACGGAGCCGGCGCTTCCCGCCGCGACGCCCGCCGCGGAGACCTTCTCCTTGAGCTCGAAGATGATCCGCTCCGCGGTCTTCTTGCCGATGCCGGGGATGGCGGTGAGCACGGCGGTGTCCTGCTGGAGGATCGCGAGCTGCAGGTCCGCAGCGGGGCGGGAGCCCACGATGGCCATCGCCACCTTGGGCCCCACGCCGGTCACGGTCAGCAGGAGGTTGAAGAACCCCAGCTCCTCGGATGTCCGGAAGCCGAAGAG
>CAIYZX010000479.1 GCA_903930745.1 uncultured Chloroflexota bacterium
CACCGCTGCCCTGGAGGCCAAGCTGGCGGCGCTCGATGGCGGTGAGGCGGCCGTGGCATCCGCGACCGGCATGTCCGCGATCGCGGCCACGCTGCTGTCGCACCTGCGCGCGGGCCAGCACCTGGTGGTGGCGGACGACCTCTTCATCGGCACGCAGGACCTGCTCTCGCAGGACCTGCCCCGCCTGGGCATCGAGGTGACCGCGGTCCCCATCACTGACCTGGACGCAGTGCGAGCCGCCGTCCGGCCGAACACCGGGGCGATCTTCGCCGAGGTACTCTCCAACCCGTGGATGCGCGTGACGGACGTGCCCGCGCTGCGCACGATCGCGGATGCGGCTGGCGCACTTCTCGTCATCGACAACACCTTCCTCAGCCCCGCGGTGGTCCGGCCGCTCGCGCTGGGCGCGGATCTCGTGGTCCACGCCACGACGAAGTGGGTTGCGGGCCACGGCGATGCCCTGGGTGGCGTGGTGGTGGGGCCCGAGGAGAAGGTGGCCCCCGTCCGCGTCCTCACCAACAACATGGGCGCCGCTGCATCACCGTTCAACTCCTGGCTCATCGCCCGGGGCGCGCGGACGCTGCACCTGCGGCTGGAGCGCGCATCTGCGAACGCCACGAAGCTCGCCGCGTTCCTCGAGGCGCATCCCAAGGTGGACTGGGTCCGCCATCCCAGCCTGGCATCGCACCCGGATCAGGCGGTGGCGCAGCGGGTCCTGACGGGCCTGCCCGGCGGCATGATGGCCGTGAAGCTCCTCCCGGGAGGCTCCGCAGACGCCGTTGAGGCCATGCACCACTTCGCCAACGCGTTCCGCACCTTCGGCCTGGCGGTCAGCCTGGGCGAGGTGGACACGCTGGTCTACCCGATGGCCTCGCGCGGCGGCATCGTGCGCGTGAGCGTGGGCGTGGAGAGCGCGGACGACATCATCGCGGAGTTCTCGCACTCCCTGGACCAGGTTCCCTGATCCGGTGACGGGCCCCGCAGGGCGTCAGTCCTGCGGGAGATCCTGGGCGAGGACGGAGTAGCACCAGCCGCACTGGAAGCCGATGGTCTGGCCGGCGCGATTGACGAGGCGCGCCCGAGGGTGCGTGTGACGGCAGTTCGCGGCCCGCACGCGGTTCAGCGTGTGCTCGCCGGGCTGCGTCCAGACCATGTCAGCGTCCCCGTAGCGCGTCTGCAGGGGGCTGGAGACCTTCTGGTTGGCCCGGCACTCCTGCGACGACACGCGATGCTCGTCCAGGGCGGCGCGGCTCGTGAACCGCAGCGCGCACCACGTGCACACGTAGCTCCGGGCACCCGCACGAGGCTTGCGGTGGTGCTCCGTGCCGCCCACGACACGGAGCGTGGGGCGTTCGGTGGGGGACTCGTCGGACATCGTGGCGTACCGTACACGCAACAGCCGCGGCGCCGAAAGGCCGAACGGCCCGAACGTTCACGATCCACCCCGCTTCCCGAGGACCCATGGCCGAACGCGCCGTCGTCGTCACCGACATGGACGGAACCCTGACCAC
>CAIYZX010000480.1 GCA_903930745.1 uncultured Chloroflexota bacterium
GCCTCCACGCCCGTGATCCCCGTTGACCGCGCCCGCGAGCTCGCTCTCGCCGGCACGGAGCGATACGTCGCGGTTGGCGGCCGGATCGACGCGGAGGAGGACTTCCCCGACGAGAACGAGCGCCCGCTGGTGTACCGCCGCACGCGGCTGGAGCTGCGCGGGCCACGAGGCTGGACCATCGTGGACGACCGCCGCGAGGCGCTGCCGTTCGAGGTGGCGGGCGGACTGGCTCGGCTCGCGGTGGACCACGAGGCGCTTGACGAGGGTCTCGTCACCGTGGAGCGGCAGTCGATCGGCACGGCGGGCGAGATCCCGGACCGCGTGCCCGCGGGCACGGATCCGCAGACACCGGCCCGGCTCCGCGTCCAGTTCCTCAGCACCGTGGACCACGGCCTCGTCCTCGGGGTGCCGGCCATGGACCCGCTGCTTGGCCCCACGATGCGCGCCGGCATGGGTCGCCCCCTCGTCCTCACCACCCTGGAGCCCGAGGAGGCGATGCGTCTCCTCGCAGTCGACCACCAGGGCACCACGCGCGCGGCCACCGTGCTGCTCGCCACGGGCGTCGTCCTGGCGGTCGCCGGCCTGGCGTGGACCGTGATCGATGCGCTGGTGTAGGCGGTCTGCCGCGACGCTGCCCGCGGGGATCGCCGGTCTCGTGTCCCACGCGACCTCCAGCCCCCTGCTTGCCGCAACACCGGCGCCCACGGCGGGCATCGGGGATCCGCGCAGCTCCGGGCAGGGTGCCGGCCTCGTGGGGGACCCGCTCCTCGCCGTCGCGGTGGTCGCCGGCATCGCACTGCTCAGCCTGTTCGCCACGCTGGCCTACGTGCGGGCGACCGAGCGCTCCGCCCCGAGCGACCGTCGATCGCGCTGACCCTCCCCGGGCCGGGGCCCGCGCTTTGGGGAGGGTGAGACCGGTCTTGATGGTTCCAAGGTCCTATTGGCAAGTGCTGTGAAGTGCTGGAAAGTCTCACCACACAGCCATGCCTGCCAAACCTGACAACTCCTCCACCACGCTCACGGCGCGGCCAGGTGACGCCAACCTGACGGTCACCAAGGCTGCACGCGTCCTCGGCGTCCACGCGAACACCGTGCGGGCGTGGAGCGACGCCGGGCGCCTGCGCTTCTACCGCATCAACGACCGTGGCGACCGGCGCTACCGCATGGCGGACCTGCAGCGCTTCCTGGCGGCGGCGGAGTCCGCGCCGGCCGCAGACCCGTCCTACCGGGGCGGACGCCGCGACGCCGGCCACACCACCACCCTCACCGAGACAACGGCCGGCCTGGACCTGCTCGCCGACCTCGCCGAGGTGGCCTCCACGCCCAGCGGCCTGGACCCGGCCCTCGACGAGGCGTGCCGGCGCATCCGGCTCGCCACCGGCGCCGCGCTGGTTGGCGCCTGGGAGCGGCGGCCCGGCGGGCTCGTCCCGCGCGCCTCCGACAGCGAGCCCGGTCTGCCCGGCCCGCGCAGCATCCCGAACAGCGCGGGCGTCCTCGCAACGGCGCTCGCCTCGCAGGAGCCCGTGCACGCCCGCCCGGGAGTCCCGGGCCCGGCGCCCATGCTTGGCCTTGGCACGGACGAGCTGGCCGTGCGCATCCCCGGCGGCGAGGCCCCGTGGGGCGTCCTCGTGCTGGCCGGCGCCATGGAGCTGGGGCCGGACGATGGCCGGAAGCTGGCGTCCGCGATCGCCCGGACGCTGGGCGTCCTGATCCGCGGCGCCGGTGCGTCCGAGCAGGCCACCGGGCGGCTCCGGCGGGCGGAGGCCCTGCGACGCGTCGCGACCGACCTCGCCTCGCGCCTGGACGTGGGTGACGTCGTGCGCGACCTGGCCGACCACGCCCGTGTCCTCTTCGGCGCCGACCGGGTCGCCGTGATCCTGCGGGACGCGGAGGGCCGCATCACGTCGCCCGGCGGCTCCGGGTTCTCGGAGGCCTTCCTCGCCGCAGCGCGTGACGTGGAGGAGGCACGGACGGGCCAGCACGATGTGCCGTCCCGGCGCCCCACGCCCGTGCTGGGACCGGACGTGCCCAGGTCCGGCAACCCCATCCGCGCCGCCGCCATCGGCGAGGGCGTGGAGAGCCTGCTCGCGGCGCCCCTCGTGGACGGCCATGAGCTCCACGGGGTCCTCTACCTCGCCCACGACCGGCCGCATCGCTGGCGTGATGCGGACCTTGACGCCGCCGAGGCACTCGCAGGCGACGCCGCCGTCGCCGTCCGGTCCGCGCGGACCTTCGGCCGCATGGCCGCCTGGGCCGCCCAGCTCCAGTCCATCCAGCGGCTGGGTGCCCGGCTGTCCGGTCTCTCGGACGTCCGCGAGATCGGCGGCACCATCGCCACGGAGCTCCGGCAGCTGATCACCTACGAGAACGCCCGCGTCTACCGTGTCCACGGACAGGACCTGCACGCCGTGGCGCTCCAGGGCATGGGCGAGGTCTACGGGACCGAGACGCCGGAGGACGTGCGGATCCGCGTGGGCGAGGGCATCACCGGCTGGGTCGCCCGCTTCCGCGTGCCGCAGCTGGTGGACGACACCGCCAACGACCCAAGGGCCATCACGATCTCCGGAACGGAGCCGGACCTCGACGAGTCCATGCTCCTCGCGCCCATGGTCCACGAGGGCGTCTGCCTGGGTGTCGTGGTGCTCGTGAAGAGCGGCCTGCGCCAGTTCACGGAGGACGACCTGCGCCTGCTCGTCATCTACGCGTCCTTTGCGGCGCAGGCGATGGCGAACGCCGATGCCACAGCGCGCCTGCGGGAGCAGTCCGGAGCCCTGGAGCGCCAGATCCGTGCCCAGCGGGAGCTCCTGCGGACCACCGAGTCCATCCTGACCACGCTGGACCAGCGCGCGGTGCTGGAGCAGATCTGCGACCGCCTGGGCGGCCTGATCAAGTGCGACAACATCGTCATCGAGGTCGTGGACCCCAACAAGCCGGGCACGCTGGTGCCGCTGACCGCGCGTGGCATCCACGCGGACGCCTACATGCAGCCCTGGGAGCCGGGCGAGACCGGCATCGCCACCTGGGTGGTGGAGCACAACGAGCCCGTGCTGATCGAGGACGAGCGGGCAGACCCGCGCGTCAACGAGCTGGACGAGGTGGGCGCCGTGGACGGCAGTCTCATCGTGGTCCCGCTCATCGGCCCCAAGGGCGCGGCGGGCGTGCTCACGCTGGAGCGACTCGGGACGGAGGTGCGCTTCGAGAGGCAGGAGTTCGATCTCGTGCTGCTCTTCGCGGCCCAGGTGTCCATCGCCCTCCGCAACGCCGAGCTGTACGGCGAGAAGGTCACCGCGGCCCAGACGGACACGATGACCGGCCTGCTCAACAAGGGTGCCTTCACCGAGATGCTGCCGCAGATGGTGGAGAACAGGCAGCCGTTCGGCCTCGTGATGATCGACCTGGACAAGTTCAAGTCCATCAACGACACGATGGGCCACCAGGCCGGCGACCGGCTGCTGCGCGAGATCAGCCACGCCATCCAGTCCGCCGCCCGTGACTCGGACTCCTCGTTCCGGTACGGCGGTGACGAGTTCTCCATGCTGCTCCCGCACATCGACCAGGCGGGCCTGCACGCGGTGGCGGGGCGCATCCTGGCCGCTGTGGAGGCGGTGGGCGCCCCCGGGACCCCCTGGGCCCAGGAAGGGATGCCCATCTCCGCGTCCATCGGCACCGCGTCCTACCCCATCGACGGTGCCACGTACGAGGAGGTCCTCCTGGCGGCGGACCGCGCGTGCTTCGTGGCCAAGCGCAACGGGCGCGGCCGGGTGGCCACGGCGGCCCAGGGGCTTGCGCTCGCCGCGGAGTTCACCCTGTCCGAACCCACCCCGGTTGACGGCCCCACGCCGTTCGACGAGCTGGAGCCGCCCACGATCATCTCCTAGTAGGGTACGGACATGGGACAGCCGAACCGCCCGGCCCGCGCGCTGCTCGTCGTCGCCGCGTGCGCGCTCACCCTGGCCGCCTGCCTGCCGTCGTCGATCCGGGAGACGCCCTCGCCCGGCGCGCCCTCTGCGGTCGCGGCAACCGTGGACCCCACGGAGGCCCCGTCCCCCACCCCGGGTCCGCCCACACCCACGCCCGCGCCCACGTTCGCGCTGCACACGGTGGTGGCCGGCGACTCGCTGACCTCCATCGCCCGCGCCTACGGGACCAGCGGTCGCAGCATCGCGTACTGGAACCGCGACCAGTACCCGTCGCTTGACCCCGAGTCCCCGGACTACGACCCGGACGGCATCAGGCGCGGCTGGGTGCTGCGGATCCTGCCGAACCAGGAGTACGTGCCTCCGCCCGGTGACGGCGAGACCGGCGAGCAGGTGACCCCGGAGCCCACGGACGACGAGTCGCTGTACGAGACGCCGTCGCCGTCGCC
>CAIYZX010000481.1 GCA_903930745.1 uncultured Chloroflexota bacterium
CTGGCCCTGTTCGGCATCCGGCCATTCGCGTTCGGCCTGGCCAGCGTGGTGATCGCCTTCACCGGCATGTTCACGGCCACCTTCCTGCTGCCCTGGCTGCTGGAGCGCGCGAACGGGCTCTCCGCGGCCGAGGCCGGCCTGTTGCTCGTGCCTGTGCCAGTCTCCATGGCTGTCGTGGCGCCCTTCGCGGGGTCCGCCTCGGACCGGTGGGGACCCGCCATCCCGGCGAGCACCGGGATGACGCTGATCGTCGTGGCCATGCTCAGCCTGACCACGCTGCCCTCCGCGGTGACGCCAGGGGAGCTGGTGCCGCGCCTGGTCCTCCTGGGCATCGGTCAGGGGCTGTTCATGAGCCCCAACGCATCGGCCGTGATGGGCTCCGTCCCGGGCAAGCGCCTGGGCACGGCGTCCGGCGTGCTCGCCCAGATGCGCGTCGTGGGCCAGGCGATCGGCATCGCGGTCGCGGCGGCGGTCGTGGAGACGCGGCTCGCGGCCCACCTTGCGGGGCTGGGCGAGGCGCCATCCGCGGCGGACCAGGCGGCAGCGCTCACGGCGTCCATCCACGACGCGTTCGTGGTGGCCGCGCTCATCTGTGGGGTGGGGATCGTGACCAGCCTCGTGCGAGGCGGCGGTCACCGCGAGCAGGCGCCGGCAGCGGAGGCCAGGTCAGCCTGACGCGCCGGTGCGGCCCTCGGTCAGCCCTCCGTCAGCCCTCCGCCAGCTCCGCCTCGAGCTGGTCCATGGCCCAGTGCAGGTCCGCCCGCTCGATGACCAGGGGCGGCGCCAGCCGGATCGTGGTGCCATGGGTGTCCTTGGCCAGGACGCCGCGCCGGAGGAGCCCTTCGCACACGCTGCGCCCGGAACGGCCGATGATGTCGATTCCGGCCCAGAGACCACGCGAGCGCACCGCCGACACCTTGTCCTTCGGCAGCGCGGCGAGGCGGGCGGCGAGGTCCGCGCCAAGGTCCGCGGCGCGCCGTTGCGGCTCGCCCTCGGCCAGCATCCGGACCACCTCGAGGCCAACCGCACAGGCGAGTGGATTGCCGCCGAACGTGCTGCCATGGACGCCGGGCGTGAAGACGCCCATGAGGTCCCAGCTCGCAACGATCGCGGAGACGGGCAGGATGCCGCCGCCGAGCGCCTTGCCCAGGATGTAGACGTCCGGGACCACGCCGTCGTGGTCGCAGGCGAACGTGTGCCCGGTACGGCCGAGGCCCGCCTGGATCTCGTCGGCCAGCATGAGCACGCCGCGCTCCGTGCACAGGCGGCGGACGCCCGCCAGATAGCCGTCCGGCGGGATGATCACGCCGCCCTCGCCCTGGATGGGCTCCAGCAGGACGGCCACGGTGTCCTGGTCCACGGCCGCCTCGAGGGCGACGATGTCGCCGAAGGGCATGCGCACGAAGCCGGGCGTGAAGGGTCCGAATCCCTCGCGCGCGGACGGGTCATCGGAGAAGCCCACGATGGTGGTGGTGCGCCCGTGGAAGTTGCCGCCCATCACCACGATCCGCGAACGGTCCGGTGCCACGCCCCTGGTCTCCGCACCCCACTTGCGGGCAAGCTTGATGGCGGTCTCCACGGCTTCCGCGCCCGTGTTCATCGGGAGGATGGCGTCCATGCCGCAGAGGTCCGCGAGCTCCGCGGCGAACGTGCCCAGCACGTCGTTGTGGAAGGCGCGGCTCGTCAGGGTGAGACGGCCCAGCTGCGCCTCGAGTGCTGCCACGAGCCGGGGGTGGCGGTGACCGAAGTTCAGCGCGCTGTACCCGGCGAGCATGTCCAGGTGGCGCCGGCCCTCCACGTCCAGGACCCAGGCTCCCTCGCCGCGGGCGATGACCACCGGCAGCGGGTGGTAGTTGTGGGCGGCGTGGGCCTCCACAAGGCGGATCTCACGGACGGTGGGGGAGGTGGTTGTCTGCGTCATGGTGAAGGCCTGCTCGCTCCTGCGTGTGCCTCCACGGTACCCGGGATCGCCGTCAGCCGGGGGGCAGGGCGGCTGCGGGCGGCGCATCGTCGGAGACGACCAGGCGGTCGCGCCCGCCCTCCTTGGCGCGGTAGAGCGCCTTGTCCGCTGCGGTGATGACGTCTGCGCTCACCCGGCCCGGGTGCGGGAACTGGGCGAGCCCGATGGAGACCGTGATCGGAGGGAGCGCGTGGCCGTCGTGGAACGCTGCAAGCTCGCCAATCGTCCTGCGGAGGCCCTCGAGACGCGTGACGGCGTCGTCGAGACCGATCTCGGCGAGCACGAGCAGGAACTCCTCGCCGCCCCATCGGCAGGCCAGGTCGCTCCCGCGACGGAACCCGCCCAGCTCGTGCGCGACGGCGACGAGCACGGCGTCCCCCGCGTCGTGGCCGAACTCGTCGTTGAAGCGCTTGAAGTGGTCGATGTCCAGCATCGCGAGCACCCCGGAGGTGCGACTGCGCGATGCGCGGCTCAGCTCACGTGCGAGCGCCTCCTCAAGGAAGCGGCGGTTGTAGAGGCCGGTGAGCGGATCGCGCGTGGAGAGGGCATGAAGGTTCTCGCGCAGGCGGATGTTGGCAAGGGCCAGGCTGATGCTGTCCGCGGTGCTCCGCGCAAGTGCCCGGAAGCGTTCACCGGGTGCCTGGTTGCCCGGGGCCACGAGGTGGACGATGCCAAGTGCCGTGCCGTGGGCCACCAGCGGGATGCACAGGTATGGTCGCCCGTCGGCGTCGAGAGAGTGACACGGAGGTGCCAGGGGGGCGCCGAAGCCAACCTCGTGCGGGCTGTTGCGGCGCAGAGCCCAGCAGTCTCCCTGCGGGATCGACGGGCCACCCGCCGGCAGGGCGCCCCATGTCATGGCCTCGTCCAGCATGCCGCTGCCGCTGTTGAACAGGAAGGCGCGCCCGTCGCTGCCCGGGAACAGCTCGCGCATCGCGGCCTCGATGACCGGGATGGCCTCGTCCACGGTCTGGCAGCTCTGCAGCAGGTCGCTCATCTGCGCGAGCAGGAGGGCGTCCCGGTTCGTCTCCTCGAGGGCCGCCTGGGTACGCCGGACATCGGTGACATCGCGGGCGGCGGCGAAGACGCCCGCCACCCGGCCATCGCGGTCCAGGTACGTGCTGGCGTTGTAGAGGACCTCGATCCGGTGGCCGTCCGCGTGGGAGATCGTGAGCGGATAGTCCACGACGCGCCCCAGCTCGAAGACCTGGCGGTAGACCGCGCGTGCCTGCTCCGGGTCCGTGAAGTACTCCGAGAAGTCACTGCCGATGAGCGTGTGGCGAGGGCGCCCGGTCGCGGTCTCGGTGGCGCGGTTCACGTCCATGATGTGGCCGTCAACGCTGATCGTGACCAGTGGATCCACGGACGCCTCGATGAGGCTGCGGGCGTAGTGGGACGCCGTCCGCATCTGCTCCTCGGTGTCCTTGGCCTCCGAGTCGTCCAGCGCGATCCCGGACATCCACTCGGGCATGCCGTCCGGGGTGCGGGACACGAGACGGCCGCGCAGCTCCATCCAGACCCAGTGGCCATCACGGTGCCGCATCCGCACCGTGGTCCGGAAGGTGCCTTGATCGCCGGCGAAGTAGCGGGCCGTGACCTCGTCCATGGCCGTCCGGTCCCCGTGGTGCATGAGACCGTGAACCGTCTCCATCGAGACCGGATGCAGGTCGTCAAGGGTGTAGCCCAGGATCCCGGCCCATCGTTCGTCCAGGCGTGCGGCGCCCGTGAGCAGGTTCCATTCCCACGTGCCGGCGTCGATGCTCCAGAGGATGCCGACGAGCCGGTGGCGCTCCGCCTCGATGACAAGGTCGGAGACCTCGACCGGGGTCAGGAGCCTCGCGTACCCGAACCACGCCATCCCGCCGGCAGGCTGCACCACCGGGTCGGCGCGGATCGCGACCCACGCGGTCCCACTGCCCGGACGGCTGATGCGGAAGCGCGCCGCGAACTCCTCGCCAAGCCCCATGGATGTCTCCATGGCCTGCTGGAGATCCGACAGGTCGTCCGGGTGGACGAGCTGGAGCACGGCGCTCGCATCAAGCTCCGCGACGTCCGGGGGGACACCGAAGACGTCCAGGAAGGCGCCGGCGGTGGCGGTGAAGGCCATCCGCCCGTCTGGCTGGCTCGCAAGCGCGAAGAGCGCCACCGGCATCTGGGCGAGGATGCGGTCGCCGGGGCCGGGCGCAGACACACCGTCGGAAACGGGACGCACGCCCCCGTATGCCGGGCTGAAGACCGTCATTGCCACCCACCTCCGTGCCCCGAGAGGGCACCCCTGCCAGAACCCTAGCCGAGCGGCGGAGCGCAGCATATGGTGCGGTCGTGGGGGTTGGCCGGCTGCTCGGATCGGAGGAACGCCGCTCCAGTCCTGCGCGTCCGGAGCGCAAGGCCCTGCCGCGGCGGCACGGTGGAGCGGTGTGCCGGGAAGCGGCTGCGAGGACCGGGGGCACCGCCGCACTGTGCGATGACGCTCCCGGCGCGCGAGCGGCGAGTCCTGGCCGCCGTCTCCGCGATCCTGCCGGTGACGACACAGTTCCAGCCCATGTCTTTGCGCAAGGACAGGCCCGCAGACGGCCCGCAGACGGCCTGCGGCCGGGCGGTGGCCTGTCAGCCGACCAGCAGGTGTCGATTCTCGTCCAGCCACGCCCGGGAGCGGCGGTTCTGGTCCGGGTAGCCGGCCTCCCAGGCCCGCCGGTAGGCGGGAAGGCCCGCATCGGCGCGGCGGCGCATGCTCTCCAGCGCGCGATCCAGGAACGAGCCGAGGTGCTCCAGGACCCGGGCGCGGTCGGCGGCCTGAAGACCATGCTCGCCACAGAAGATCTTGAACCGGGTTACCTGGTGCAGGCCCCGCAGCTCCGGGTCGATGTCCTGCGGATCGCGCATGGGGATCCAGTGGCGCGCGGCGATCGCGATGTCCAGCAGCGGGTCCGCGGGTGCCGCGAAGTCGAAGTCGATGAATGCGACCACCTCGCCGTGCCGCACCACCACGTTC
>CAIYZX010000482.1 GCA_903930745.1 uncultured Chloroflexota bacterium
GGACCCGGTGCCGGGCGTGCCCTGGTCGCAGATCCGCGAGGTGGCGCTGGTGATCCAGGAGTCCCTTGCGGACGTGGGCCTCGTTGGCTGGCCGAAGACGTCCGGCTCGCGCGGGATCCACATCAACGTGCGCATCGAGCGTCGCTGGGGCTTCACGGAGGTCCGCCGCGCGGCCCTGGCCCTCGCCCGCGACGTGGAGCGCCGCGCCCCCGCCCTCGCCACCTCCAAGTGGTGGAAGGAGGAGCGGCACGGCGTGTTCATCGACTACAACCAGAACGCCAAGGACCGCACCGTGGCCTCCGCGTACTCCGTGCGGCCCACGCCGGACGCCCGGGTCTCGTTCCCACTCCGCTGGGACGAGGTGCCGCTGGTGGTCGCGGAGGACTTCACGCTGGCCACGGTGCCCGCACTGTTCCGGGAGCGGGGTGATTCCGGGGCCGGGATCGATGGCGCGGTGGGGTCCCTGGACGCCCTGCTTGAGCTCTCCGCCCGACACGAGGCCGAGGGCCTGGGCGACGCGCCGTGGCCGCCCGAGTACGCGAAGCAGGCCGGGGAGCCGCCGCGGGTCCAGCCGTCGCGGAAGCGTCGGGCGGATGGGGACTATGCCGCCGGGCGCGGGACCGGGGGCGGACCGCCGCCGGAGGTTGCCGCGGCGCGCGCAGCCGCCGTGGCCGCGGGGGACGAGAACGCGGGGCTGGCACCGTTCGGGCCCGGCGGGGGCGCGGGCACGGGCACGGGCGGGCCCGAGGTGGCCGGCGAGTGGATCGGGGCGGGCTCTCGCCCCTCCCCCACGGGCAGGCGACGCTCCGCGATCCCGGTGATCGAGCTGGGTCGGGCCGCGTCCAAGGCGGAGCTGGCCGCAGGCCTGGACCGGTGGAGGGCTCGCCATCCCGAGGCGGCCGCGCACCTGGAGCCGGCAGACCTCCTCGAGACGGCGATGCGCGGCCGTTCCGCCGCCTGGTACCGCCTGCGGATCAACCTGACCCACGTCCCGGCGGAGCTCCGACCCCCGCAGGAGCCCCTTGACCCGGACTACGATCCCTTCGCGGGCATCACGGACGAGGAGCGCGCCGCCTGGGCCGCCGCGGAGGCGGCTCGCAAGGCCGCCCGTGCGTCCACCCGGCGAGGAGAACCCAGCGCGTGAGCTTCGCAGACGACGTCATCGCCCGGCAGGTCCGCCCGGACAGGCGCCGCTTCGACCTTGTCCCCGGCCGCCCCACCATGACCGCCGTGGTCACCACGGGCAACGGCGGCCTGGATCGCCTGGACGTGCGCCAGGTCCCCGTCCCGGAGCCGGGCGAGGGCGAGGTGCTGATCCGCGTCCTGGCGGCCGGCGTGAACAACACGGAGATCAACACGCGGCTGGGCTGGTACTCCTCGGACGTCACGGGGGCCACGGACCAGAGCTGGACGGACCAGGAGGCGGATCGCCACCACCTGGCGGACGGCGGCTGGGGCCAGCCCACCCCGTTCCCGCTGATCCAGGGCACGGACTGCTGCGGCCGCGTGGAGGAGCTGGGCGCCGGTGTGGACGGCGCGCTCCTGGGCCGGCGCGTCCTCGTTCGGCCCAACATGCGCCCGAAGGGCTTCGGCTCCCTCGAGAACGTCTGGATGGCCAGCGACTTCGACGGCGCCTTCGCCCAGTTCGTGAAGGTCCCGGCATCGGAGGTCTTCCCCCTCGAGTCCGATTGGACGGACGTGGAGCTGGGCTCCATCCCGTGCGCCTACGCCACCGCGGAGAACATGCTCCACCGGGCCCGCGTGGGCGAGGGCGATCGCGTGGTGGTCACCGGCGCATCGGGCGGCGTGGGCTCGGCGGCCGTGCAGCTGGCGCTCCGGCGCAGGGCCCGGGTCATCGCGGTGGCGGGCGGCGGGAAGGCCGAGGCGCTCCTGGCGCTGGGCTGCGAGCGCGTCCTGGGCCGCGACGAGGACCCCCTGGGGAGCTTGGGCGCAGAGACCGTGGACGTGGTGGTGGACAACGTGTCCGGGCCGGCGATGCACGGTCTCGTGGAGACGCTTGGTGTGGGCGGCCGGTACGTCACGTCCGGCGCCATCGCGGGTCCCATGGTCACCTTCGACAAGCGCAGCCTCTACCTGCGGGACATGACCTTCATCGGCTGCACCGCGTGGGACGAGCCGGTCTTCCCGTCGCTCATCGCCGCCATCGAGCAGCACGAGATCCGCCC
>CAIYZX010000483.1 GCA_903930745.1 uncultured Chloroflexota bacterium
CGCTGGTCTGCGGCTGGAGCTCCGCCGGGAGGGCTGGATCCGCCTGGGGAGGGACGTGGTGGGGCAGCGCAGCGCCGTGGAGGTGGCGCGCAACCGGTACGGCCCGCCGGGGCGGCGCGCGGATCTCGAGATCCTCTACGCAGAGGGCGGGCCGCGGGACGCCTGCCTCCGTCGCCCGGAGCTGCTGGACGGGCTGGCGCGCCCCGCCGCCCCGCCGGGGATCGCCGCGCTCCCGGGCGCCAGGCCCGTCCTGGCTTCCGCGCCGCCATTACCAGACCATCACCAGGAACCGCCGTTGCGGATCGAGTCCCATGCGCCTGTTGCACCTGCTCTGGCCGCACCTGCCCCTGCGCTTGGCGCAGGAGCGGCTGACGGCCCCCAACAACCCCAACAACCGCATCAGCCCGGAGGTCCAGCCCTCCGGCTCATGGCCCATCGGGCCCGTCGTCCTGGGCGGCCAGCCGTGGACGGACGGGACCGTGGTGGACACGGATCCGCTCGCCCGGGCGCTCGGCGTCCGGCGCGGGATGCCGCTGGGGAGCGCCCACCGGCTGGCGCCGGAGGCAGCGTTCCTGGACCTGGAGCCGGAGGCTGACCGGGAGACGCTGGAGGCCGCCTTCGAGCGGCTGGCCGCGTTCAGCCCGGGAATCGCCGGGACGTCTGACGTGGCGGATGCCGCGTTCGGCAGGATCGCGATCCACGCCGATGGGCTGATGCGCCTGTGGGGCGTGGAGGAGGCGCTGGTGGCCCGGATCCACGAGGCGCTGGCGCCCATCGTCCCCGCGCCGGCCCGGGCCGGGGTGGCGGGCACGTCCTTCGCCGCCTCGGTGGCAGCGGCACACGCGGAGCCGGGCGGACCGCCGCTCCTCGTCCCCCCGGGGGATGATCTCCGCTTCCTCGCCCCGTATCCCGCGCGGCTCCTCACCCGGGACGCGGACATCCGCGGGCGGCTCGCGAGGTTCGGGCTGCGGACCATCGGCTCGGTGGCGGAGCTGCCGCACTCCGCGGTGGTGGCGCGCTTCGGCGACGAGGGAGCCAGGCTGCACGCCCGCGCCCGGGGCGAGGAGACGGAGCGGTTCACGCCCCGGCGGGCGCCGGAACGGATGGTGCTGGCGCTGCCCATCGAGCCGCCGGTGGAGGGCCTGGACGCGGTCCGGTTCGTGCTCCGGAGGCTCGCGGCCACGCTCGCGGACCAGCTGGTGGCCCGGGGGCGCGCCGCGGGACTCGCGCGTCTCGCCGTGACCCATGACCTCGCGTTCGCCCGCCGCGGGACGGTGCCCGGTCTGCGGTTCGAGCAGCGGTTCCCGGAGCCCACCGCGGACCCGGACGCCATCGAGCGGCTCCTCCTCGCCCGCCTGGAGCAGACACCGCCGCCCGCGGCCGTGGCCCGCCTGGAGCTGGAGCTGGCGCTGGTGGCTCCGGCGCAGGGGCAGCAGCTGCCGATGTTCACGCCGCAGGCCGCCCATGACGCCCGGTTGGCCTGGCAGCTGGCCCGCCTCGCGATCGCGTTCGGGGCGGACCGTGTCCGGCGGGTGGAGCTGGCGGACCCGGAGGCCGTCATCCCGGAGCGGCGGTTCCACTGGCGCCCGGTGGCCGGGGCGGAGGTGACGGGCGGGAACGGCATGGGCGCGCGCGGCGCGGGCGCACACGGTGAGGGGGAGGCATCGGGATGACGAGGCTGTTGCGGGAGCACCCGCTGATCGACGCGGAGCTGGACGCCATCGGCCGCCTGGTGGCCATCCGGTGGAACGGCCGGCGGGAGCCCGTGGAGGTCTGCAACCGCTGGCGCGTGGAGGAGGCGTGGTGGCGCGAGCCCATCGCCCGTGACTACTTCAAGGTGGTGGGGCCGTCATGGCTGGCGCTCGTCTACCTGGACCGGCTCAACGGCACGTGGCACATCGAGCGGTTGTACGACTGAGCGCGGGCCGATGGCACGGCAACAGCCGAGGAGGCGCCGTCTCAGCGCAGCGTTGGGGACCCCAGCACGATGGACGTCACCAGCAGCACCAGGAACACGCCGAGGACCAGGACGAGCGCGCCGAGATCGCGCGGTCGGGCCGTTTGCACTAAGAGATCTCCCCCGAGGATGGATGGGCCGGAGCCGGGACGCCCGGCCGATGTGCGAGAGACGCCGCGACCCCGTCGCGTGTTTCGTGGTGGTGGAAGTCCGCCGCGCTCAGTCCAGCGCCGGGCTGCAGCCCGAGCCGTAGAGCACCATGATGATCGTTGATCCGTCAACCGGACGGAAGGACGTCTGGA
>CAIYZX010000484.1 GCA_903930745.1 uncultured Chloroflexota bacterium
CGCCTCCACGCTGAGAGGCGTCTGAGAGCCTGGTCAGGAGCGCTTGAGCTGCAGCTGGAGCTCCAGGGTCCCGTGGTCCTCCACCGAGAGGACCATCATGGACTGCGGCTTGCCGATCCCGAAGTCCGCGAACGCGATCTCGAGGCTGCCCGCGATCGTGACCACGCCGCCCGCGAGGCGTGCCTGCAGTGGGATCTGGACCTGCTTCGTGGTGCCGTGCAGGGTGAGGTCGCCGGTCACGGTGACGCTGACGTCCTGCCCCTCGGCGGGAATGCCGCCAAGATCCGCGGGCGCGGTGAGCGTGAACGTGGCGGACGGGAACGCGTCCGTCTCCAGTGCCTGCCGCTTGAGCTGGCCGTCGCGGAAGCGCTCGTCCGAGACGAGCGTGGCCAGGTTCACCTCGAAGGTGGCCGCTGTCACCTGGGACCCGGCCAGCGTGAAGGAGCCCGTGACGTCCGGCGTGCGGCCGACCGCGGTGGTGGCCCCAACGTTGGCCAGCTTCTCCTGGACCCGGTACCCCGCGAACGTGCCGCTGAAGTCCGAGAAGGAGCCAACGGACGGGTCCACGGTCCAGGTGCCATCGAGCGAACCCGGGGCAGACCCGGAGCCCGAGGCCTGGGACGCGCCGGGGGCCGCCGGGCTCGCCGAGGCGAGCGCCACGGGCGCGGGACCGGACGGGCGGAAGAACAGGTACCAGAGGCCGCCGCCGGCGGCGGCGAGGACGACGATGGCGATCACGGCGATCAGCCACGGGGTGCGGCTGGACGAGCGGGCAGGTCGGGACGCGGACACGGGGGCTCCCCCAGGTAGGGCGCGACGGAACGCCTCGCGCGGTCGTGGCCACCCGGATGCCCGTGGCCGGGGTCAGTAGCTCATACGTTCCTGAGAGCCCGGTGAGATTGCCGGCCGCCCGCGAACCCTCAGCCGCCCGCCTTGTACGGGTAGGTGACCCAGCTCTCCACCTCGCCCGCCCAGAAGTCCGGCCGTCCGCTCACGCGGGACCGGCCGGGCTTGTAGTGCAGGACCGCGGACGATGGGGTGCCGCCGGCGGCACGGACGCGCGCCATCACCTCGGTCATCGTCTCGCCCGTCTCCCAGACCTCGTCCACCACGAGCACGCGGTGGCCGTCCAGCAGCGCGGACTCCGGGAAGTGGCCGATCACCGGCGCCTCGTGCGTGCCGCCCTCCGGCAGGTAGAAGACCGCGCCCGCGACGAGGATCTCGCGCAGGTCCAGGCGGTAGGCCAGCATCCCGGCGGGGACGAGACCGCCACGCGTGATGGCGAGCACCACGTCGTAGTCACGACCGGTCCGCTCCGCGAGGCGCGACACGAGGTTGTCGAGGTCATCCCAGGTGAGAACGAGCATGTCCGGCATGGACCCATCATCGGGCATGCCGGACACGTCGTGCGACGGCGACGGGCGGGTGGGGCAACCCGCCCGCGAGGTCAGGGCTTCGCGGTGGGCTTGGCACTCGCCTCGGGCGATGCGCTGGCGACCGGCTGACCCTTGTTGATGTCGTGGCACAGGACGCAGGTGTTGTCCTCGCGCAGCGCGTGATCGATCGGGAGGCCGCCCACCTGGCCGCTCTGGTGGCAGGTCCGGCAGGTCATGTTCTCGGGATCCGGGTGGGGCTTGATGGGCGGCGGCGCCGGGTTGGGCTTGTGGCAGAGCCAGCACTCGTCCTGGTTTCGGCCAACCATGGACGACGGCAGGTGGGCAACCTTGCCGTGGCAGTCCAGGCACGGCTCGTTGAGGTCCGCGTGCGCCTGCGTGATCGCCGGGCCGTCGTTGGCCTCCTTGTGGCAGTTCAGGCACTCGGACTCGACGATGCCGGAGTGGCCCGGGGCCTTGCGGCCGAGCGAGTCATCGGTGTGGCAGGTGAGGCACGTGGTCCAGCCCTCGAGCGGGTGGCCCAGCGCCGGGATGGGCTTGAGCTCCGCCGCGCCGCCCTTCTCATGGCAGAGCAGACAGCTGTTGGACGTGGGGATGTGCGCGAGGCCCATCTGCATCGTCTCCTGGGAGGGCGATGCGGACGGCAGGGCGGACTCCGCCGGCGGCGTCTTGGCCGGGATCACCTTGAGCCAGTCCAACACCATGGTGCCCGCCAGCAGGGCGACCACCACGAAGTTGAGCAGGATCAGCAACCGCAGCGTGCGGTCGAACCTGGACTTGAGCTGGGATCTCATGCCGTCGCCCCAATCGTTCGCGTTGGCCTGCCGGTGGCCGGCCGTTCTTCACCTGTAGCCTGTTCGTCCATCTTGCGCAGCGCGTCCCGGACCGCGTGCACGGCGGCAGGAACCGCCGTGGCCACGGATGGGGACAGCTCCACGCCGAAGTCGATGTCGGCCGCCTCCACGCCCACGAGCGCGACCGGCTCCGGGAGCCAGCCCATCAGGCGTGCGATGGCGAGCAGCTCGCCGATGCTGTTGGTGCCCCGGCGGCCATGACCGCCGGCCGCCACGACCGCGTCGCCCCAGCGAACGGTCACGGTGCCATCCGGGTCACCCAGGGCCATGGCATCCACGATCACGAGGCCGCGCGCGTCACGCACGGTCCGCAGCAGGTCAAGGCCCAGGGTGCCGCCGTCCACCAGGCGGGTGTGCTCGGGCAGGGCCACCGGGTCGTGCTCGGCGAGGACGCGCAGCGCGTCCACCACCCGCACGCCCACAGCGTCGTCACGGAGGAGGATGTTCCCCACGCCGATGACGACCAGTGCCCTGGCCTCGTCCACCTCAGCTCTCCACGCGGTCCAGCAGCTCGGGGCCGCCGTCGCGCGAGTGCACGACCTGCTCGCGAGTGGGGAACTTGAA
>CAIYZX010000485.1 GCA_903930745.1 uncultured Chloroflexota bacterium
GCCGGCCACACCCCCCACGACGAACAGCCCATCGAGTTCACCCGCCTCGTCACCCACTTCCTCGCAGGAGACCCCGTCGCATGACCGAACCCGAGACGCAGCCCGTGACCTGGACCCAGGTCGTCGCGTACAAGGACATCCGGTACGAGCACTCCGGCACCGGCATCGCCAAGGTCACCATCAACCGGCCGGAGACCCGCAACGCGTTCCGCCCGCAGACCGTGCGCGAGCTCATCGACGCGTTCCTGCGCATCCGGGACGACGCCGGCATCGGCTGCGTCCTGCTCACCGGCGAGGGTGACAAGGCGTTCTGCAGCGGTGGCGACCAGAAGTACAAGAGCCTGGACGGCGGCTACCTGGACACGGACGGCGTGGCGCGCCTCAACGTCCTGGACCTCCAGCGCCAGATCCGCAGCCTGCCGGTCCCGGTGATCGCGCTGGTGAACGGCTACGCCATCGGCGGCGGCCACGTCCTCCACATCGTGTGCGACATGTCCATCGCCAGCGACAACGCCATCTTCGGCCAGGTTGGCCCCCGCGTCGGCTCCTTCGATGCGGGCTTCGGCGTGGGCCTGCTCGCGCGTCTCGTGGGCGACAAGAAGGCCAAGGAGATCTGGTTCCTCTGCCGCCAGTACGACGCGGCCGAGGCGCTGGAGATGCACCTCGTGAACAAGGTGGTGCCGCTCGCGGACCTCGAGGCCGAGGGTGTTGCCTGGGCCAACGAGATCCTGGACATGAGCCCCACCGCGATCCGCTTCCTGAAGTCCGCGTTCCTCGTGGCCACGGACGGCCTCGCCGGGCTCCAGGAGTTCGCGGGCAACGCCACGGGCCTCTACTACACCACCGAGGAGGCCCACGAGGGCTCCCGTGCGTTCCTCGCGAAGCGCAAGCCCAACTACCGCAAGTTCCCGCGGCGGCCCTGACCCATGGCCATCCAGCCCGGCGCCGCCACGGAGCGCCCGTCCACCCTCCGCGTCTGGATCCTGGCCAGCCGCCCGCACACGCTCCCCGCCGCGGGCGCCGGCGTGGCCGTGGGCCTTGGCGCGGCGCTCGCCACCGGGGCGCCGTTCCGCCTCGACACGGCCGTCGCCTGCCTCGCCGTGGCGCTCCTGCTCCAGGTGCTGGCCAACTTCGCCAACGACCTGTCCGACTTCCGGCGCGGCACGGACACGCCGGACCGGCAGGGACCCGCCCGCATGGCCGCCAGCGGCTTCGTCACGGAGCGGCAGCTGGAGGTGGCGATCGGCGTCACCATCGCGCTGGCGGGCCTCGTGGGCCTCTACCTCGCCTGGGTGGGCGGCCCCGCGCTGCTCGTTGTGGGCGTGCTGGCGGTGGTCGCGGCCCTCGCGTACACCGGTGGCCCGTTCCCGTACGGGTACAAGGCGCTGGGCGAGGTCTTCGTCTTCCTGTTCTTCGGCCTCGTGGCGGTGGCGGGCACTGCGTACCTGCAGACGCTCACGATGGACCCGCTCTACGTGGTGGCGGCCATCCCGCCTGGCGTCCTGATCACCGCGATCCTCGTGGTGAACAACCTGCGCGACATCCCCACGGACGTGGTGGCGGGCAAGCGGACGCTGGCCGTCGTCATGGGGGAGCAGCGGACGAAGGGCGAGTTCGGGGCGCTGCTGGGCGTGGCCTACGCGATCCCGTTCCTCCTGTTCGCCGCCTGGCTGGCGGCGGGCGTGGGGCCGGCAGGATCGCCCAGCCTCGCGCTGCCCGCGGTGCTGCTGCCGATGCTGACGCTGCCGATGGCGACGCCGCTGCTGCGCAAGGTCCGATCCTTCGGCGAGCGCCGGGAGCTGAACCTCGTGCTCAAGGGGACCGCGGAGCTCTCGCTGCGCTTCGGGGTGCTGTTCGCGGTGGGCCTGGCGCTGCTGGGCCTGGTGCGCTCGTAGGGCCGGGCGGCACAGGCGGCCGATGACGGTGGTGGCGAGCGTGGGCTCCGGGCCGATGGCGCGGGCCTGGTGCCTGGCGCCCGCATGGGTGCGGGCCGAGGTCGCGACGCTCGTACGGGCGTTGGACGGGACAGGCGGCCGATGACGGTCCTGCGCGTCTCCACGGTCCGGGTGCGGGTCCCGTTCCGCGCGCCGTTCGTGACGGCTGCGCGGACGTGGACGGCGCGCGACGCGTGGCTCGTGCGCGCGGTCCATGA
>CAIYZX010000486.1 GCA_903930745.1 uncultured Chloroflexota bacterium
CGCCCGCGAGCACCTCGTCCACCTGGTCCAGGGTGAGCGGGTTGCCCTCGATGGCCGTGCTGCCGGCGACGGTGCCGCTGCGGGCCGCCGGCCACAGGGCGATGTCCGTCCACCGCCGCTGGACGAGCGGCTCCGTGGTGGTGGCTGCTTCGTCCCATTGCGCGAGCAGCTGGCGCAGCCGCGGCGTGACCTGGTGTGCGAGGTGAAGGTCCAGCATTGTCGCTTGCTCCGCGCGCGATACTTGCCGCTCATGCTAGCGCACTTGTCGCTCCCCGGACAAGCGATATGGCACGGCCCGGCCGATACGTGACGAGCGGCCCTCCTGCCCGACGGTCCCAGCGGGCACCGTGTCCCCACCCCTCGCCGTCACCCTGGAGACCCCCGTGATCCCGCAGCGCCCGCGCCTTGGCCTCGTCGTGCTGGTGGCCGCCATGCTGACCGGCGCGTGTGGTCCGACGGTCCCGCCAACGGCGTCGCCTTCGCCGTCCTCCGCGCCCGCAGCGCAGACCCCGATGCCCACCTCGGAGCCCAGCACGACGTCTGCGGCGTACCTGGAGGGCGTGGACATCGGCATCGAGGCCTACGTCTACGGCCTTCCCCTGGAGATCATGAACGCCACCTTCGAGACGATGACCAGCGTGGACGTCTCGCAGGGCGCCTTCGGGCCCGTCAACCAGCTCCACCACGTCCGCTCTGCGAACGGCAGCGGCAGCACGGCGGTGGTCGCACCGGGCGCCACCAGCCTCTCGTCCATCGCCTGGCTGGATCTCAGCGAGGAGCCGCAGGTCCTGCACATCCCGGAGATCACGGGCCACCACTGGGTGCTCGCGCTGCTGGATCCGTGGACGGAGAACCTGCGCAACTTCAGCGACGCCGCTGGCACGGAGCCCGGCGACTACGTGATCGCGGGGCCGGGGGCCGGCGCGGACGTGCAGATCCCCGCCGGCGCGGAGCGCGTGGATGTGAGCGCGAACCGGATCTGGATCATCGGCTCCACGCAGCTGCTTGGCCCGGACGACGTCCCGGCGGTGAACGCGATCCAGGATGGCTACTCGCTGGTACCGCTGAGCGCCTACGGGGAGACGTACGAACCGCCGGTTCCCGCCAATCCGCGGACGACGGTGACGCGCGCGGCCGTCCCCACGGGCCTCGCGTTCCTGGACACGCTCGGCGAGCTGCTCGCCGCCTTCCCGCCCCCTGCCGCAGACGTGGACGAGCTGGCGCGCCTGGCCGTCGGCGGCATCGGCCCCGGGCGGACGCCCTCCACGGACGCGGCGCTGGACCCTGACACGGTGCGTGGGCTTGCGGACGGCGTGGCCGCGGGACCGGCCAGGGTTCGCGAGGAGCTGGCCCGCATCTACCGCGAGGAGTTCCCCGTCCACAACGGCTGGCTGGTTGGCGGCTTCGGCACGTACGGCACGGACTACGCGCTGCGGGCGGTGATCGCAACCGTTGGCCTGGGCGCCTTCCGGCCGGAGCAGGCGGTCTACGCGATGGCCTGGACCGACGAGACCGGCATGGCCCTGGACGGGTACGGGACCTACGTGCTCCACGTCACAGAGCTGCCGGCGTCGCTGCAGGGCTGGTCGCTCACCGCCTACGACCTCAAGGGCGCCCTGATCGCGAACCCGCTGGATCGCCACGCGTTCACGGACCGCTCGCCGCTGGCGAGGAACGCGGACGGCTCCATCGACATCTTCGTGACCGCCACAGAACCCGCCACGGGCGCGGAGCGGCAGAACTGGCTGCCCGTCACGATGGGCCAGGGGTTCACGCTGGCCTGGCGCTTCTTCGCCCCGGACCCGGCGTCCGTCCAGGGCCTGCTGGACGGCAGCGGCACACAGCCCCCGAAGATCACCCCGGCCGGGGGCTGACCCGCGGCGTCAGGCGTCCTCGCCCGTCCGCGGTTGCGGCGCGCGATGGAGCAGGACGGCGTTTCGGAACCAGTCCATCACGAAGCCCGCGGCGCGGCGGCTGACGGCGGCGTCCGGCGCGATCACGTCGAAGCCGTGGTACGCCCGCTCGAAGGTCTCGAGGGCCGCCTGGACGCCCGCCGCCCGGAGCGCCTCCACGTACGCGGCAACCTCGTCGCGGAACGGGTCCAGCGTGCCCACGAACGTGAGCGTGGGCGGCAGGCCGGCAAGATCCGTGGCACGCGCCGGGGCGGCGTATGGCGGGACGGCGTCCGTGCCGGCGAGGTCGCCCAGGTAGACGCGCCAGGCGATGCGGTTCACGCGCTCGTCCCAGGCCGGGGCATTGCTCTCAAGCATGGACGCGGTCTCGCAGCGGTCGTCCAGCATGGGGTAGAGCGGCATCGAGAAGGCGACGGCCACGTCACCGCGGTCGCGCGCCGCGAGGGTGACGGCCGCGGCCAGTCCCCCGCCCGCGCTCTCCCCGCCGACCACCAGCTGGTCCTGGCTGGAACCGAGGGCGGCGGCGTTCGCCGCGAGCCAGCGCAGCGCCAGGTAGCAGTCGTCGAAGGCGGCGGGGTACGGGGCCTCGCCCGCCAGCCGGTACTCCGGGGCCACCACCACGGCACCGCTCGCGGCGACCAGGCGGCGAATCCAGGTGACGCTGGACATGCCCTCCGGGATGCCGCCCACGTAGCCGCCGCCGTGGATCCAGAGGACGGCCGGGCCGGGCAACGGCGCGGGCGCGGGCGCGGGCGCGGGCGCGGCGGAGGCGAGCTCCCGGGCCGGCGCAGACGGGAGCGCACGGAACACCACCACCCGCATCCGCGATCCATCCGGGCGATCCAGCCAGCGCACCTCGGCGGCGAGATCCTTCGGCATGCGCCCGCGCTGGAGCCGTTCCTCCATCCGGTTCGTCTTCCGGTAGGACGCCTCCGTCCAGGAGCGCATGAGCAGCCGGATGATGCGGCCGCGGAACCGCAGCTCCGGGTCCACCTCGCCGAACGTGATGCGCATGCCGCCTCCCTCCGGTCAGGCGGCGAGTCCCCTGACCTACGCCGGGTCGTCCCCCGGCGATCGCTCGTCCAGGGTCGTCCGCACCATCTCCAGGAGCCGGTCCCGGGAGAACGGCTTGGTGAGCAGGGGGCCGTGCCTGTCGCGCAGGCCGTGTCGCGCCACCCGCTCCTCAGCATAGCCGGACATGAACAGGATCACCGCGCTGGGGCAGCCCTCCGCGACCCGCTCCGCCACCTCCGGACCGCTCAACCCGGGCATCACGACATCCGTGAGCAGCATGTCGATGCCGCCCCTGTTCCGCCGGCAGACCTCCAGCGCCTCCTCGCCTCCACCCGTGGCCAGGACGGTGTAGCCCGCGCTCTCCAGCATTCGGGCGGTCAGGCTCCGGACGCTGGGCTCGTCCTCCACCAGCAGGATGGTCTCCGTGCCGCCCGCCTCCACGCGAGGCGCCACCGCCTGCTCGGCCTCCGCCTCCGCCGCGTCCAGCTTGGGCAGGAGGATGCGCAGGGTCGTGCCCACGCCAAGCTCGCTCTGGACCAGGATGTCGCCCCCGCTCTGGCGGACGATGCCGTGGACCGTCGCCATCCCCAGGCCGGTTCCCTTGCCCACCTCCTTGGTGGTGTAGAAGGGCTCGAAGATCCGGTCCATGGTCTCGCGGTCCATGCCGGTGCCGGTGTCGCGCAGCGCCACCATCACGCACGGGCCCTCCACCGCGGCGGAGAGCGCCCCGTCCTGGCCCGCGTCAACGTTGGACGTCTCGATGGTGAGGATGCCGCCGGACGGCATCGCGTCTCGCGCGTTCACCACGATGTTCATGATGACCTGCTGGATCTGGCTGGGGTCCGCCCTGACCAGCGCAAGGCCCGGGGCAAGCTGCTCCATCACCCGGATGTCCTCGCCAACGATCCGGCGCAGCATCCCCGTGAGGTTGCGGATCACGTTGTTGAGGTCCAGCGGCACCGGGTTGAGGACCTGCTTGCGGCTGAATGCGAGAAGCTGGGACGTGAGCGCGGCGGCCCTGTCGGCCGCGCCAACGGCCTCCTGGAGGTCATCCCACGCCTGGCTGCCGCGGGTGACGCCGTCCTGGGCCATCTCCGTGAAGCCGATGATCACGGACAGCAGGTTGTTGAAGTCGTGGGCGACGCCGCCAACCAGCGCGCCCAGGCTCTCCGCGCGCTGGGATGCCCGCAGCTGGGCCTCCACCTCCGCGCGGCGCTGGTCCGCACGGGTCCGCTCCTCCACCTGCCGGACCACCTCCGCAGTCCGCTCGGCAACGCGCTCCTCCAGGCTCAGGTTCAGCTCCTGGAGCTGGTCCCGCACGTTGCGGAGGTCCTCGTTCTGCTGGACGGTATGGTCGTAGCTGGCCACGAGCAGATCCAGCATCTGGATCCGGTCCGCCGCGATGAGGAAGTGGCGTCCACCGTACGCAAGGTCGATGGGTGCGGCGGACGGGCGCGGCAGTCGCCCGGCGTGACCGGCGAAGAGGCTGCGGACGCGGTTGACGAGGCGCGCCTCGTCAACCGGCTTGGCGATCAGCCCGGTGACGCCGGCATCGAGGGCCACGTGCACGTCATCGGACCCTGCACGGCTCGTGACCATCAGGACCGGCAGGCGGCACCACCGCGGATCCAGGCGGATCGCCCGGCAGAACGTGTAGCCATCGGTCTCCGGCATCTCCGCGTCCGTGATGACGACATCGAACGATGAGCCCTCCAGCGCCGCCAGCGCCTCCGCACCGTTCGTCACGGCCACCACCGCGGCTCCCGCCTCCTCGAGGACGAACTGCAGCCACGCCCGCTCCGTGCGGCTGTCCTCCGCCACCAGGACCCGGATCCTCGGGTCCGTGCGCTGGTCCGCGGCGGACAGGATGCCCAGCATGTCCGAGTGGGACGGGGCGAGTGCGTCAAGCAGCTGCAGGCGCTCCTGCGTGAGGTAGTGGTCGTGGTCCCCCAGGCGGACATTGACACCCGCCTCGTGATGGTGCCGCATCCGGCGCTGGGCGGACGCGAGCACGGCCTGCACGCGCGCCACGAGCTGCGGCGGATCGTACGGCTTGCGAACGAAGCCGTCCGCGCCAACCTCCAGGGCGCGGAGGACATCCATGGGGTCGGTCATCGCGGTGAGGAGCACCACCGGGAGATCCCCGATGCGGTGGTCGCCCCGGATCGCCTCGCAGAGTCCAAACCCGTCCAGCCCCGGCATGACCACGTCCGAGACCACGATGTCCACCCGCATGGCGCGCGCTGCGGCGAGCGCATCCTGGCCGTTGGTGGCCGTCACCACCTCGTAGCCCGCCTCCTCCAGCGTGAAGCGGAGCTGGGCGCACTGGGTGGGGCTGTCATCGACCGCGAGGACCGTGATGCCCGTGAGACTGGTCATGCGCGAGCCTGGTGGTGGCCGGCCATGCGGCCCAGGAGGGAGCCGATCTCCGCGGGCGGCAGGATCGCCTGCGCGGCACCCAGCGCGATCGCCTCCCCCGGCATCCCGAAGACCACGCTGCTGGCCTCGTCCTGGGCGATGGTCATGGCCCCAGCGTCGGCGAGCGTCTTGAGCTCCGCCGCCCCGTCGCGTCCCATGCCGGTCAGGAGGACGCCCACCGCCCGCCGGCCCAAGACCTCCGCGGCGGAGGTGAACAGGATCCCGATCGATGGCCGGTGGGTCGTCTGCGGGCCCGCGGTGGACGTCTCCAGGCGTCCACCCGGTGCAACGCGAAGGTGGGCGCCGTCACCCGCGACGTACACCACGCCGGGCTCCAGCTGCTCTCCGTGGCGCGGGATCCTCACCGTGCGGTGGGTCTCCGTGCCAAGCCAGGTGCAGAAGCCCTCCGTGAAGCCCTGCGTGATGTGCTGGACGATCACGACGGGAACGTTGAAGCCGTCCGGGAGCGAGAGCAGCAGCCGCGCGAGCGCGGGCGGCCCGCCGGTGGAGGCGCCGATCGCCACGAGCGACGGTCCACCCGCCGGTGTGCCGGAGAGCATCGCCGCCTGGGCGGCCGCTCCGTTCACCAGGGCGGTCGCGGCGGACAGGCCGGTGGCCGGGGTGGCGGTGGTGGCCGGGGTGGCGCTGGCCGAGGGCGACCAGCGGCGGACCACCGGGACCCGCGACAGGACCCGCAGCATGGACACCAGGGTGGCCGCATCGGCATCCGCATTCGGGTGCATTGGCCCCACCGGCTTGCGCAGCGCCGTGAGGGCACCCGCCTTGAGCGCCTCCATGGCCGTCTTGACCTCGTCGAACGAGGTGCCTGCGGTGCACACGATGATGGGTACCGGGGCCTCCGCCATGATCCGGCGGGTGGCCTCGAAGCCGTCGATCCCCGGCAGGTGGAGATCCATCAGCACGATGTCCGGGCGGGTGGCGGACACGAACGCGACGGCCGCCTCGCCGGAGCCAACGGCGTCCAGCACCCTGATCCGGCGGTCTGCCTCCAGGATGTGCGTCAGGTACTCGCGGGCAACGCGGGAGTCGTCCACGACGAGCACGCGGATGGCGGCCGAGGTCGCCACGGCGTCGCGACTCACAGGAACCTCCTCACGATGTCGAGGAGGCTGCCGGAGTCGAAGTTGCTCTTCACCACGTACGCGCTCGCCCCGGCCTCCAGCCCGCGGCTGCGGTCCTCGGGCGTGGCGAGCGAGGTCACGAGGACCACTGGAAGCGAGCCGAGGTGCTCGTCCGCGCGGATCGCGGAGGTGAGCTGGAGGCCGTTCATCCGCGGCATGTCAACGTCCGACACCACGAGATCGAATGCCTCCGTGTGCAGGCGCGAGAGCGCCTCCTCGCCGTCGACCGCGGTGGTGACGTCGTACCCCTCACCTGCGAGCAGGCTGCGCAACAGGGAGCGGGATGTGATGGAGTCGTCGGCCACGAGCAGGCGGCGCGCAGTCGCCGGGATGGCGGTGGGCTCCTGGGCCGGCGTGCCCGGCTCGCCGGCGAGGTGTCCGAGCGCGAGGCCGGCGAGATCCGCCGGGTCAAGCACGGGGACGATCTCTCCGCCGGCCCCGATGGAGACGCCGGCAACCGCGGGCACGCGGACGAGGAGCGGCCCCAGGTGCTTGAGGATGACCTCCTGCTCGTCCTGGACCGAGTCCACCAGCAGCGCCACTCGTCGCCCGTCCACCGCCAGGACCACGAGGGACCTGAGCGTCGAGGCATGGGCAGGCGCCGGGGCCGGCCCGGACACGGCTCCGCGCAGCTCCAGCAGGTCTCGAAGGCGCACGAGGGCCGTGGGGGCCCCGTTGATGGAGACGGACGGACGACCGTCGATGGTGGTGATCTGCTCGGCCGGGATGAGCAGGACCCGGGCGATGGCCGCGCTCGGGATGATGACGGGACGACCCGCCACGCCCACGAGAACGCCGCGGAAGTTGGCCAGCGACAGGGGAATCTCGATCCGGAAGGTGGTGCCCTGGCCGGGGGCCGACTCTACGGCGATGGTGCCGTTGAGCTTGTGCACCTTCTCTCGCACGATTGCCAGGCCAAGACCACGCCCGGACAGGTCCGTCACCGTGGTCCGCGACGAGAGCCCGGATTCGAAGATAAGGCTGGAGGGGTCGTGTGCGGATCCACCGTCGGCGGGCTCCACGCCGGCGATCCCCATCTCCCGCGCAGCCTGCAGCACCCTTCCCCGGTCAATCCCGGCTCCGTCATCCGCGATGGCGAGCTCCACGCGGCCGTGCTGGGCTGCGGCGACCGTGATCGTGATGCTCGCCCGCTCAGGCTTGCCCACGTCTCGCCGGACCGCCGGTGTCTCGATGCCGTGGTCAACGGCATTGCGCAGGATGTGGAGCAGGGGGTCCTTGAGCTCTTCGAGGACCCGGCGATCCACCTCGATGTCCTCACCCAGGATGCGCACGTCCACGTCCTTGCCGTGCTGGCGGGCCATGTCGCGGACCGAGGGCGGGAACGTGGTGAGCAGGGACGAGCACGGCAGCAGCAGCACGCCGCGGGTTGCCGCAAGGACCCGGTCGGAGGTGGCGGCGAGCGACTGGGCATCGCGGGCGGCGAACGTCGCCAGGTTGCGGATCGCCTGGGCGTGATCGGCGAGACCCTGCGGATCGTCCTGCGCGGTCATCCGCGCGGCCAGCTCGCGGAGCTCCTGCGCCAACGACGCGGCGCTGTTCTTGGAGCCCACAAGCTGCTCCGCGTCGCGCATCAGGCCCGTGAGCTTGGTGACCGTGACGCGGACGGTCTCAGCACCGGTGAGCGGACGTGGCGTTGCATGACCGGGCAGGCCGCGGAGCGGCCGAGGCGCCTGGCCAGGGATGGGTGCGGCGGACGCGATCGGATGGGCGGTGGCCGATCCGCCCTGGTCTGCGGCACCGGGAGCTGCAGGTGCCTCGGCGGGCGGGGGCGGCACGACCGTCGCCGCGGTCACCGCGGTGGCCGATCCGCCCTGGTCTGCGGCACCGGGAGCTGCAGGTGCCTCGGCGGGCGGGGGCGGCACGACCGTCGCCGCGGTCACCGCGGGAATGTCCGTCGCCGCGGAGTCGGCCCCTGCCCCGGAGGATGGGTCGGCGCACAGGATCGCGAGGGTCCGGAGGGTCGCATGCGCCCTGTCCAGCTGCTGTGCCCCGGGCGCCTGCCGGGCACGCTGTGCCGCGGAGAACATGCCCTCCAACTCCGCGCAGAGGGCCTCCGCGCTCCGCAGGTCCACCGCGCGCGCCGCACCCTTCAGCGAGTGCGCCTCCCGGAACACCGTCTCCAGGAGGCCGTCGCGGTTGTCCGGCGACGCCGTCTCCAGGGCGACAAGTCCCGCGGCGATCGCAGCGATGTGCTCCTCCGCCTCAACCCGGAACGTCTCCCGGAGCTGGGCGAGGAAGCGGGCGCGCCGGTCATCCATTGATGGGCTCCGGTCCCGTGGTGCTGGTGGTGGGCGTGGACAGGCGCGTGGCTCAGCCCTCAACGCGCTGGCGGTCAACCACCGAGCGCAGCCGCTCGCCCGTGGTTGACAGGCTCTGGGCGGATGCTTCCAGCTGGCGCGTGCCGGCCACGTTCTGCGAGGTGGCCTGGCGGATCGCGGTCATCGCCATCGCAATCTGCTCCATGCCCACAAGCTGCTGATCCGCAGAGGCGACGATCTGCGTGGCCGCCTCCGCCGCCTCGGAGATGGCGTGGCTGAGCCGGCCGATGGCGTCACCTGCCTGACCGGCCTGCCGTGCCCCATCGGCCACGGTCTTCGTCCCCTGCTCCGTGGCCATGACCGCCGCACTGGTGGCCTTCTGCACGTCCGCGAGGATCGCCCGGATCTGCGTGGTGGCCTGGCGTGACTGGCCGGCGAGGCTCTTCACCTCCTGGGCGACCACCGCGAAGCCCTTGCCAAACTCGCCAGCCCGCGTTGCCTCGATGGCGGCGTTGACCGCGAGCATGTTGGACTGCTCGGCGAGCTCGTTGACCGTGGTGATGATGTCGCCGATGGAGATGCCCAGCTCCGAGAGCCGGACGATCGCGTCCGCGATGGCGCCCATCTGCCCGCGGATCCGCTCCATGCCTTCCACGGTCTCCACGACCGCGATCCGTCCGCTCTCCCCGATGGTGGCGGTGAGGACCGCGGACTGCTGGACGTCCCGGGCGCGCTGGGCCGTCAGCTGGGCGGTCTGCTTGACCTCCTCCACGGTGGCGGACGTCTCCGTCACGGAGGCGGCGGTCTCGGCGGCGACGCCCGCAAGCTGCGAGACCGTCGCAAGGATCTCCGAGGACGCGGCTGCCAGGACGGAGACGCCTTCCGTGGTGTCGCGGTTGAACTGGCGCAGCACCGCGGTCATGGTGTTCACGTTGGCCTGAAGGGTGGCGAAGTCACCCGGGAGCGGGTCGGCGAGATCCGCCGGGATCTCCCCGCGACCGATCCGCTCGAGGTGGGCGGCAACCACCGAGAGCGGCGTGGTCACCGCGTCCAGGGTCTGGTTCACACCGTGGACGATGTCGCGGTACGCGCCGTCGAAGCGTTCCTCGTCACCGCGGATGGAGAGGTGCCCGCGCCCCGCGGCGGCGAGCAGGGTGGCTGCCTCCGTGGACATGGAGGCGACCGTATCGGCAAGGGCGTCCATGGAGGCGGCAAGCATGCCGATCTCGTCACGGCGGTGCATGTCCATGCGGTCCGACAGGTCGCCGCGGCTCATCGCGCCCAGCATGGCGGAGGCGCGCCGGAGCGGATCCGACAGAAGCCGGTTGAGCAGCAGCAGCATCACCAGCATCAAGATCAGCGCGGCGGATGCTGCGACGGCGATGATCGCGGTCACGGTGGTGACCTGGGTGTCCCCGGCGAGCACCGCAAGGTCCGCCTGGTCCTGGAGGTTCTTGACCACGAGCTCGAGATTGGTCCGCATGCTGTCAAGGCGGTCCAGCTGGGTCCCGTTCGCCAGCGCGAGGGCGTCCACGACCTTCCCGCTGTGGACCAGCGCGATCTCGTCGTCAACCGTACCGCGGTACGCGGTGAAGGTGTCGGAGATCTCCGCCAGCACGGCGAGGGACGTGGTGTCGTTGGCCGCGTCCAGGAGCGTGTCTGCGACGCCCAGGCGCTCCACGAACGCATCCGAGACGGCGCGGATGTCCGCTTCGATGGCGGGCCACTCCACCTGGCTCGTGGTGAGGGCAAGGTCCAGGACGTCAGCGCGGATATGGTTGAGATGGGCGCGCGCCTGGAGGATGGCCGCAACCGGCTTGAACCTCCCGTTCAGCGTCGCACGCTGGGTCTCCTGGATCGTGGTGATCGTCAAGGCGGCCACGGCGGCCACCACGAGGAGCAGGCCCAGCAGACCGGAGAAGCCGAGCAGCAGCTTCGCGCGGGTGCTGATGTTGGACAACCAGGTCACGTCAACCCTCCACCGGCGCGGCCGGAACCCTCCGGGCCGACGGCCCGGAAACCCTCAGTTCGTCTGCGGCGAGCAGGCGCCCGCCGTCAAGGATGGCGAGGTCATCGCCGGAGATGCCCAGGAACAGGTGTGCCATGCGCCCTGCGAAGGCCGGCATGGAGGCGTCCGACGCCGGCGGAGGCACATCCGCCACGCCGTCGATCGTGTTGGCCCGGACGCCGAACTCCATGTGCCCGCCCCGCAACACCACCACCTGGTCGGCAGGCGATGGATCGGGGACGGGGAGGCCCAGGATCACGGCCAGGTCCACCACGGCGAGGATCCGGCCGCGCAGGACCAGCACCCCGTGAACGAACCGCGGCGTCATTGGCAGCTGCGCGAGACCGTCCATGCGGCACGTCTCAAGAACGTGGCGGGTCTCAACCCCGAAGCGGCTCTCGCCCACGTGGAACCGCAGGACGGTCATCCTGTCACCGTCCCCCGCTGTCCCGGCAGTGCGCCGGGCCATGTTGCGCGCACGCTCCTCGAGGATCCGCTGCACGGCTGCGTCCCCGATGTCAGCCATGGAGCATCCTCGCGATGGTCTCCGAGAGACGGCCTGCCGTCAGGCCGTCCGACTCCGCCACCGGCTCGTCGCGGGACATCGACCGGAGGATTGCGAGGGCACGCTCAAGGTGACGCCGCCGCTCGGCGTCCCGGCCGGCCCGGCGCGCGATGTCGGCGAGCGCCTGGTGGGCAAGGACGAATGACGGATCGATGGAGAGTGCGGCCCGCAGCGCCTCCGCCTGGTCGTCGGTCCGGCCGAGATCCCCGTGGATGGTGGCGAGCAGGTAGGCCGCCGATGCGCTGGGCGCCGGCGTCGCGAGCGCAGCCTGGCACAGCGGGATGGCGTCCTCCAGTCTGCCCTGGTCTGCCAGCGCACGGGCATCGGCGAGCAGATCGGCGGGTGCCGCGGGAGCGGCGGGCACGGGTGCGGGGTTGGGTGCCGCGGGAGCGGCGGGCACGGGCGCGGGGTTGGGTGCCGAGGGAGCCAGGGGATCGTCCATGCCTGGCACGTGGTGCCGGTGGTGCGTGGCCAGCCGGTGGTGGGCCGGATGGCGGTGGTGCTCAACCAGGCGGTGCGGCTCGGACAGCCGGTGGTGTGCGGGCGCGGACCCGCCCGCCGCCTTGCGGTAGATCAACGCTCCCCCGATGACCTCCACGGCGAAGAGGCCGCGGACGACGAGACCGCCCTCCGCCGGGCTCATGACCAGCACGCCGTCGTCCGCGAGCTCCGCGTGGAAACGCTCCAGCACCGCCCGCTGGTGATCCGGCGTCAGGTACATGATCACGTTGCGGCAGAAGATCACGTCCGTCTTCGGGTGGCGGCCCGCCCCCAGAGCGGACGGGGGCTCCACGAGGTTGCTCGACTCGAAGCGAACCATCCCACGCTCCCGCGGCAGGACCGCCCATGATCGTTCGTCAATCCGCCGGCAGTGGCGTTCCGTGAACCAGGCAGGGGTGCCGCGGAACGACCAGCGCCCGTACACCGCATTGCGTGCCCGCTCCAGGGATCGCTCGTTGATGTCCGTGCCCAGGATGTCGATGCGCCAGCTCCCAGGCTCCGGGACAGCGCGGAGGCACGAGACCGCCAGTGAGTACGCCTCCTCGCCGGTGCAGCAGCCCGCGCTCCACAGGCGCAGCTCCCGGGTGGTGCCGGCCCGGGCCGCCACGAGGCGCGGGAGGATGACCTGCTCCAGCGCGTCGAACGCGGCGGGCTCCCGGCGGAAGTACGTCTCGCTGACGGTGAGCGCCTCAACGACGGCCCGCCGGTCCGCGGGGGACAGGCTCCCGTCCACGATCCTTCGCGCGAGCAGTCCGGGATCCCCCAGGGAGAGGCTGGTGGCTGCGGCGAGCACGCCTCGCTCAAGGTCGCCCGCCCGCTCCTCCGGGAAGCTGAGGCCAACCTGGGAGGCGACCGCAGCCCGGACTCCTGCGAGCAGGGTTCGCTCCAACACCCCGCTGGTCATGCGCCGGTCTCCGCGACGGCGGCGAGCGCCGTGTCCAGGGCCGCCTCGTCGTCCAGGGACAGCAGGAGTCCCAGGTCCTGGACCAGGACCAGGCCGTCCGGGAGCGTGACGGCACCCGCGATCAGGCCGTCGCCGGGCAGCGCCGGGCCGTCCCC
>CAIYZX010000487.1 GCA_903930745.1 uncultured Chloroflexota bacterium
CAAGACCACCACGCTGCGGATCCTCGCGGGGCTCCTGGCACCCACCGCCGGCATCGCCACGGTCGCGGGCCACGCGGTCTCCACGACGAATCTCGCCGTTCGCCGCTCGCTGGGCTGGCTGGAGCAGGACCCGCGCGCGTACCGCTGGATGACCGGCCGCGAGCAGGTGACGCTCCTCGCCCAGCTCCACGGGCTTGGCGGCACCGAGCTGGACCGCGCCGTCTCGGACGCGCTCACCCGGGCGGGCCTCGCCGACGCCGCGGATCGCCGCTCCGGCACCTACTCCGGCGGCATGCGGCAGCGGCTGGGGATCGCCGGGGCGCTGGTGCATCGGCCGCCCGTCCTGATCCTGGACGAGCCCGTCTCCGCGCTGGACCCCGAGGGGCGCCGTGACGTCCTTGCCCTCATCGCGGAGCTGCGCGGCTCCACCACCGTGCTCTTCTCCACGCACGTGCTGGCGGACGTGGAGCGGATCTGCGACCGGGTGGGGATCCTGGATCACGGCCGGCTGGTGGCGGAGGCGCCGCTGGCAGACCTGCTGGATCGCTACGCGCTGCCGGTCTGGCGCATCGAGGCGGAGCCGGGCGAGGCCGCGGGCCTGGCGACGCTCGCCGCCTCGCTGGACGCCCTGCCGTGGGTTGGCGGGACGTCGCTGGAGCACGGGGTGCTGACGGTGGCGGTCGCGGATCCCGTGGCCGCCGGGCGAGAGCTGCTGGGCGTGGTGGCGGCGTCCGGGGTGGCGGTGGTGGGCGTTGGCAGGGCGAGGCCCACGCTGGAGGACGTGTTCCTGCGGTTGACGACGCCCGGCGCCGGTCCCGTTGCGGGTGCCGGGGATGTGGCGGCGTGAGCGCGTTCGCCGGGTTCTCCATCCTGCTGCGCAAGGAGCTCGCCGAGGCGTGGCGGACCCGCCGCCTGCCGCTGGTCCTGCTGCTGTTCGTGGTGATCGGGATCATCTCGCCGCTCACGGGGCGGTACCTGAAGGAGATCCTGGACGCGGCGCTGGGTGACCAGCTTCCCATCCCGCTCCCGGAGCCGAACGCTGCCGCGGGCATCGCGCAGCTGGTGAAGAACATGGGCCAGCTGGGGGCGATGGCGGGCATCGCGCTGGCGATGGGGGCCGTGGCCTCGGAGATTGACCGCGGGACGGCGGCGCTGGTGCTCGCGCAGCCCGTTGGGCGCGGGGCGTTCCTCGCGGCCAAGGCCGCCGCGGTGGGACTCTCGCTGGCGCTTGCGGTTGGCGTGACCACGGCGATCGCGGCTGTCTACACCGCGATCCTCTTCGCGCCGCTCGAGGTCCTGGACTGGGTGGCCTTCGGGCTGCTGCAGTGGCTCGCGCTCGCCGCCTGGGCGGCCCTTGCGCTGCTCGCGTCGTCGGCTGTCTCGTCCGTGACGGCGGCGGCCGGGGCGTCCTTCGCGGCGTGGATCGGGGTCTCGCTGCTGGCCGTGGTGCCAACGCTGGACCGCGTGCTGCCCACGTCGCTCGCCGGCATCTCGATGGCGGTCGCCGAGGGCATCCGCACGGGCGATGGGGTCATGTACCTGGGGTCCGCGGTGGCGGGCTCGCTGGCGCTGATCGCGGCCTCGCTGGTGGGCGCCTGGCTGATCCTCCGCCGGAGGGCCCTCTAGCATCCCCGATGCTGAACGTGACGTCAGGGTGCCGGGGGCTTAGCACCCCCGATGCTGGATGACGTCAAGGGTGTCCGCTGGCCCCTCCTTGACGTCACGTTGAGCCTCCCCGGTGCTGGATGTGACGTTACGGGCCAGGTTCGAGCGAGGCTTGGCGTCATTCAGCATCCGGGCGTCTGACGTCATCGGGCCCGTGGGGCGTGAGGCGGCCGCGGGGCGGTGGCCAGTGCGGCAAGGCCGCGGAAGCTGGCGGCACGAAGGCTCGAGCGGCGGCTAGCGGTCGAAGGCGGCGGCGGCGAAGTGCTCCGCGCACGCCTGGGCGGCGAACCAGTCCGGCCCGGTGAGCGTGTCCAGCTGCGGCTCGGTGATCAGGCCCGCGGCGTAGGCACACTCGGCCCAGCCCGCGAGGGCGTTGGAGGCGTCGGCGTCCATCCCGGACGAGGCCCGGACCAGGCGAGCCGTGTGCAGCAGGTTGCCGGCGAGATCTGCGGCCATCGCGCGGGTGGCCACCTCGGCACCAAGGCGCTCGGTCAGCTCGCGGCGGGTGTCATCGGCCCACTCCAGGGGCAGGAGGAGCGCCTGCGCCTCGGCTCCGCTCTGGGCTCCGGCGAGGCGGGACGCGGTCCGCGGACGGATGGCGCCCGTACGCTCGGCAGCCACCACGGTCCGGCGCAGCGAGTCACGCGCGCGGGCAAGCTCTGCCCAGTCCGCGTCGGTGAAGGTGGGGACGGGGGCTTCGGCGAGGATCTCCTCCGCGCCGGCCCAGCCGCTGGCCGAGGCCCTGAGGCCGTCGAGGGTGCGAGTCGTCTCGTCCAGGCCAATCACGATACGGATCCCTCCTTGCGTGCCGCCCTCGCATAGCGAATCACGCGTGGACGCGTCGGACCATCCCCCGATCGGGGGACGACCTTCGGGGTCCGGGTACCAGTTGACAGGGAGGTTCTGAGACGGGTCTGCGCTACTCCAGCCCCAGCCTGGCCCGCAGGTCCGAGCGCTGGGCGACAAGCTGGCGCAGCCACGTGAGCCACCCGTCACGGTCGCTGTCCGTGCCATACCCGGCGGTCATCCGCTTGCCAATGCGGTCGATGCGCTCCTCCACCTCCGCGAGGCGCCTGCGCAGCTCGTCCGCTTCCTGCTCGTCCATCGCGGACGAGTCTACCGATCCCGGGGAATCGAAAACGGCGCCCTGGCGGGCGCCGTCCTTCGGTCGCGGTGCGGTGCCGGGCGCCTGGCCCGGCAGGGCGTCAGGCGCGGGCCTGGCGCTCCAGGCGGCGCTGGAAGCGCTCAACCTGGCCGGCGGTGTCGATGATGTTCTGCTTGCCCGTGTAGAACGGGTGGCAGTTGCTGCAGACGTCCATGCGCAGCTCCTCGCGGGTGGACCCCACGGTGAACTCCGTGCCGCACGAGCCACAGTGGACGCGCGCCTGGTGGACCTTGGGATGGATCTTGGGCTTCAACGGATGCTCCTTGGGCGCCGTCCGTGCGGGCCATTCGCCCGCCGGTGGTCGCCGGCTCCTCGGTACGAGGCTTACGCCTCGG
>CAIYZX010000488.1 GCA_903930745.1 uncultured Chloroflexota bacterium
ACGCTGGGCCTCATCGACTTCGACGTGGTGGACGTCTCCAACCTCCAGCGCCAGGTGCTCCACGCCACGGACCGCGTGGGGATGCCCAAGGTGGAGTCCGCGCGCCGGACCATCGGGGCCTTGAACCCGGAGGTCCAGGTGGTTGCCCACGAGGAGGCGCTCCTGCCGTCCAACGTGGAGCGGGTCATCGCGGGCTATGACGTGATCCTGGACGGGACGGACACGTTCGAGACCCGGTACCTCCTGAACGATGCGGCGGTGGCGGCCGGGATCCCGGTGGCCCACGCGTCCGTCTTCCGCTTCGAGGGGCAGCTCTCCACCTTCGTCCCGTACGAGGGGCCCTGCTACCGCTGCCTCTACCCCTCTCCGCCCCCGCCGGAGCTGGCCCCCGCCTGCAATGTGGCCGGCGTCCTGGGCGTGGTGCCCGGGCTGATGGGCATCCTCCAGGCCACGGAGACGTTGAAGCTGCTCCTGGGCATCGGCGAGTCAATGGCCGGGCGGCTGCTGCTCGTGGACACGCTGGCGATGGAGTTCACGGACCTGCGCCTGCGCCGTGATCCGGCGTGCCCGGTCTGCTCCGATGCGGCGCGTGCCGCGCGCGAGGCCGGGACCCCGCTGCCCGTGCCCGGGGCGGACGCACCGGCGGTCTTCACGCTGGGCGGCCCCGGCCTGTGACCCACCCGGGTCCCACCGCCCCGGCCACGGTCCGGCTGCCGGCGGCGATCGCGGACGCCGTCGAGGAGCAGGCCCGCGCGGAGCTGCCCAACGAGGCGTGCGGCGTCATCGTGGGGCGCGGCGATCCGCGTGCCGGGGGCGAGGCGCTCCGCTACATCCCGTGCCGGAACGCGTGCGCGTCCGCGACCCGCTTCGAGATCCACCCGGCGGACGTGGCACGCCTGGTCCACGAGACGGACGCGGCGGGCGAGTCCTTCTGGGGAATCGTCCACTCGCACGTCCGCCGGCCCGCTGAGCCGTCCGCGCGCGACGTGGAGACGGCGGCCTGGTGGCCCGCCACCCTGTTCGTGCTGGTCTCGGCGAACGAGGAGCGTCGCGATCCGGTGACCGGCCGGCTGGAGCTCCGGGCCTGGCGCATCGCAGAGGGTGCGGCACACGAGGTGGGCCTGGACCTGGTGACCGCCGTTCAGCAGCAGGTCTCCGCATGAGCCACCAGGCCCGCATGGACCCAGCCACCGCGCGCTGGGCCTGGCTCGCCGCCGGCGCCACCGCCCTGGTTGGGGGCACGCTCCTGGGCGCCAACCCCGGCCTGCTTGCGCTCCTCGCCACGGCCCCGGCGTTCGTCCGGGCGGCCCTCGTCGCCGGCGCGGTCCTGGCCGGCGGACGCCTGCTGGTCGCTGCGCTGGTGCGTGTTGACCGGGCGCGCCCGCGCGAGGACCGGGAGCCGAGCAGCTCGGACGTGGCCGGCCTGGTGCGGGGCGTCCGACTCGTCTTCCTCGCTGTGGCCGCCTTTGCCGCCGCCGCCGGCTGGCTCCTCGGGAGCCCGCTCCCCTTCGTCGTCGCCCTCGTCATCGCGGGGGTGGACGTCCTGGAGACGAGCTTCCTCCTCGTCGTCATGGCGCGCCGCCGCGACGGCTCCGGCCCATAGGCAGATCGCCGTACGCACGGACGTGTAGGCCGAACGGTGCATCCGGGTCCCCACCGACGGGTATCTGGTGGGCCGGACGTCCGTGCGCCATCATGACTCCATGGGTGACCGCATTCTTCCGATGCTGCCCACGCGTCTGCGCGAGGCCCGCGTCCTCCTGGTCGATGACCAGGAGCTGAACCTGCGCGTGCTCCGCCAGGTGCTGGAGCGGGCGGGCCTGCGCAACATCACCCTGACCCAGGACCCGTTCGCCGTGGCGCCGCTCGTTGCGCTCCACCAGCCGGATCTCATCGTGGTGGATCTCCACATGCCCGGCATGGACGGCTTCGCGGTCATGGAGGCGCTCCGCCCCCAGCTGGACGCCGCGGGCTACCTGCCCATCCTCGTCCTCACCGCGGACGTCACGGACGAAGCCCGCCGCCGCGCCCTCGAGAGCGGCGCCCGGGACTTCCTGACCAAGCCAATCGACCAGATGGAGGTCATCCTCCGCACCCGCAACCTCCTTGAGACCCGGATGCTCTATCTCGAGCTGGAGCTCAAGAACTCCGACCTTGACCGCAAGGTGAAGGAGCGGACCGCGCAGGTTGAGGCAGCCCAGCTGGAGACGCTTGACCGGCTGGCCCGGACCGCCGAGTACCGGGATGACCAGACCGGCCGCCACGTGGTCCGCGTTGGCCGTGTGGCCGCCCTGCTGGGCCGGATCCTGGGCCTGGACGAGGAGACGGTCCGCCTGTTGCGGCTCGCCGCGCCGCTCCACGACCTCGGCAAGATCGGCATCCCGGACAGCATCCTCCTTGCCCCGCGCAAGCTGGAGGCATGGGAGTTCGAGGAGATGAAGAAGCACACGCTCATCGGGAGCCAGATCCTGATGGGCAGCACCTCCAACCTCCTGCAGCTGGCCGAGCGGATCGCGATGACCCACCATGAGCGCTGGGACGGACGCGGGTACCACCAGATCCACGGCAGCGACATCCCGCTCGCCTCGCGCATCGTGGCCGTGTGCGACGTCTTCGACGCCCTGACCCACGAGCGGCCGTACAAGTCCGCGTGGCCCGTGGACCTCGCGGTGGAGGAGATCAACAAGGGCCGGGGCATGCACTTCGACCCGGCGGTGGTGGACGCGTTCTCGCTCCTCGCCCCGGATGACCTCGTGAACCCGGCGGAGTCCGTGCCGGGTGCCGGCGGCTGGGGCGACCGCCCCATCGACGTCCGCATCCAGGTGGCCGCGACCTGATCCCGCGGCTCGGAACCCTGGCCGCGCACGCCGCCTAGCGGCGCATCTTGGCGAGGCGCTCCAGCAGCTTCACGCGCGTGACGTCCATGATGGGCTGCAGGCTGCTGGGCCCGAAGCGGTTCGCCAGCGGGTTCTCGCCCCGGTCCTCCGCGCGCCGGATCTCGCCGTGCAGATCGCGCGCCGCGCGGTCCAGCGCCATCGCGCCCACGTTCCCGCACACGCCCTCGAGCGAGTGCAGCGCGTCGCGCACCTTCATCACGTCGCCGGCCTCCAGCGCATCGTCCACCTGGGCGACACGCTCCGCGGCATCGGCGAGGAAGAGCCGCACGATCCGCTCCACGAACGCCGGGTCGCCAAGGTCCGCGAGCCGGGCGAAGAGGTCCAGGTCCAGAACCCCGGCATCCACGTCCACGGCAGGCGCGTCCGCCACGGCCGCCGCGGGGATCACCACGGTGCGGGTGTCGCCCGGGTCCGGGCTCCAGCGCTCCAGGATGGCACCCAGCTCATCGGACCGGATTGGCTTCGCGAGGTGGTCGTCCATGCCCGCCTCCAGCATCCGGCGGATGTCCTCCGGCAGGATGCTGGCCGTCACGGCGACCACGGGAATGGGCGGCAGGTTCGCGATCCTCTCGCGGCGACGGATCTCCCGGGCGACCGCCGGACCGTCAAGGTTGGGCATCATCCCGTCCAGCAGGACCACGTCGAACGGCTCTGCGGCCAGGCGGGCGAGGGCGGCCACGCCATCTTCGGCCGCCACCGAGTCCACGGAGAAGCGGTCCAGGTGGACGAGGGCCACGCGACGGTTGGTGTCGTTGTCGTCCACGACGAGGACCCTTGGGCGTGCGGCAGCCGCCGGCACCTCTGGCGTGGCTCCAGGGTCGGTGGGAGCCGGGGATGATGCGACCGGCGGCACGCCCGCCTGGGCCACACCGTCCGCACCGAGGTTGCGGAGGGCGCTCCGCGTGGAGTCGCCGATCAGCGTTGCCAGGATCTCGGCCAGCCTGACCGTCCGGAAGGGTTTGCCCAGGTGCTCGTTCATGCCCGCCGCGAGGGCACGCTCGCGGTCCTCGACCATCGCATCCGCGGTCAGCGCGAGTATGGGGGTGGCAGGGGCAAGCTCCGCCTCCTCGCGTCGCCGGATCTCGCGCGCGGCGTCATACCCGTCCATGTTCGGCATGCGGACGTCCATGACGACGGCGTCGTAGCGGGCGGGCGCGAAGCGCTCGAGCGCCTCCAGCCCGTCCCAGGCCGTGTCAACCTCGGCGCCGGACCGCCGCAACGAGGCATAGGCCGTCTCGCGGTTGACGGGGTTGTCCTCCACGAGGAGGATCCTTCGCCCCGCAAGGAGCTGCGTGGACAGGTCGCCGTCGTCCGTGATGACATGGCGCTCCAGCTCCGACGGCTCACCCGCCTCGAACGGCAGCATGAAGCTGAACTTGCTGCCTTCACCAACCGTGGACACCACGTCCATGGAGCCTCCCATCAGCTCCACCAGCTGGCGGCTGATGGTGAGGCCAAGCCCGGTTCCGCCGTAGCGGCGACTGGTGGATGACTCCGCCTGCGTGAACGGCTGGAACAGCCGCGCAAGGTCCGGGGGCGCGATGCCGATGCCGGTGTCCGAGACCTCGAAGCGCACCCAGTGTCGGGTGTCACCCGCCTGTGGCGCATCGATCATCTCTGCCCGCAGCAGCACCGATCCCTCCTCGGTGAACTTGATCGCGTTGCCGAGCAGGTTGATGAGGATCTGCCGGAGGCGCAGGGCGTCCCCCCGGACCGCGATGGGGACGTCGCGCTCCAGCCGGACGCGCAGCGGCAGGTTGCGGCGCTGGGCGGCGGGGCGGACGACGGCGCCGGCGGCAGTGATGGCGGCGTGGAGGTCGAAGTTCGTGGACTCCAGCTCCACCCGGCCCGCCTCCACCTTGGAGAGGTCCAGGATCTGGTCGATGATGCCGAGCAGCGCCTCTGCGCTCTCGTGCACGCTCTCCGCCTGGGATCGCTGCTCCGAGGTGAGCTCCGAGCGGAGCAGGATCTCGTTCATGCCCAGGATGCCGTTCATCGGCGTCCGGATCTCGTGGCTCATGGCCGCAAGGAACGCGCTCTTGGCGGCGTTCGCCTTCTCGGCGTCCTCGGCGAGCTCCTCCGCGCGCTCCAGGGCGTACGTCAGCTGCCGGTTTGAGGCCTCCAGCGCCTCCATGGTGGCCAGGCGCTCCGTCACATCGCGGTAGACCCAGATCCACCCGGCAGCCCGGCCCGACGACGTCACCGGCAGGAAGTCGCGCTCCACCACGCGGTTCGCCAGCATCCGGATGCGCTCGCCCTTGACCAGCTGCCCTGCCGCGAGCAGCTCGCCGATCCGCCGCTCGAACTCCGCCGGCTCCTCGAACAGGCGACCGGATGCCGCGACAAGGCCGGTGCAGTCCGTGCCAACCAGCTCGTCCGGTGCTTCGTTGAGCCCGAACATCCGGCAGAACAGGTCGTTCACGAGTCGGATCCTGTGGTGCTCGTCCTCGATCAGGACGGCCATGCGGCGGCTCGTGACCAGGGTTTCGAGGCGCGTGGCCACGATCCGCTGCTCGCCCTCCACGAGGGCGCGCTCCATGTAGGCACCCACCTGCTGGCCCAGGGCCTGCAGCGCGATCGAGAGGTCCGTGTCGCTGGCAAGGTGGCCGGTGCCGAAGAGCGTGGCCACGCCCAGCGTGCGGCTCCGGCCGCGGACGGGGAGCGCAATGGCCACCGGGAGCCCCAGGGCGATCCCGGGGGCCAGCCAGGAGGAGAGGGAGCCGCCATCCGTGGCCTCCTCGACGGGGTCTGCCGCCGTGGCGACGAGATCCAGCAGCGCGTCTGCGTCACCGGGCTCCAAGGCTGCCACGGCCTCATCGACCCGGGCGGTCGCCGCCTCGCCCGTGGCCCACGTGGCGAGATGGACGAGGTGGTCCTCCGATGCCAGCCACGCCACACCGGCGGTCCACCGGCCAAGCGAGGATGCGAGCCGGAGCAGCTCGAGCGCGGCAGCAGGTGCGCCCAGTCCCCCCGCGAGGATCCGCCCGGCTTCCAGCAGCGTTGCCAGCGCCGCGGACGCGGGCGAGCCCGGCGCCGTCGCGCCGTCCTGGTCGAGCGTCATGGGGTTGTGGACCCCTGGGCGTTGGCCTGCACATGAACTCCAAGCGGATCGCACGGGCGCGAGGGCATGACTGCCCGACCCCACCCGTGTGGAGCAAGGCGAGCGTACCCGATCGGCGAGGCTGCGCGACTGGCCGGAATGGGTACCGGTCGTCCGTAGGATGCAGGACCGGTCGCAGGCCGGATGGCACGGCGTGGCGCAGGGTCCATTGGGTACAGTTCACGGCACCGCTCGCAGTGGAGTACCCGCCCCTGCCCCGGCCCCTGGAGTGTCGATGCCCGACACCGGACCGTCACCGCACTTGGCCGATGCCTTCCGCGATCTCCTCGACCGGTCCCCGGACCTCCTGTTCCGGTACCGGATCGTGGAGCCGCGCGCATTCGTCTGGGTCTCGGCCGCCGCCGAGGCCCTGACCGGTTACACGCCGGATGCCTTCCTCTCGGACCCCGGCCTCTGGCACCGCCTGGTGCCGCCCGGCGAGCCCGCTGCGTCCATGATCGAGGCGCTGGCGGAGGCGGATCCGCGACTCGTGCCCTCGAGGACCAGCCTGCGGATCCTGCGCGCGGATGGCGCATGGCGGGACGTGGAGCTTGACCTTGGCGTGGAATGGGCGGAGGACGACACGCCGCTCCACGTTCTCGGGCTGGTCCGGGACGTGTCCGCGCGCGCAGAGCGCGAGCGGCTTGCCGCGGTGGTCGCCCAGGCGGCCGAGGCGATCTTCACCGTGGACGCCTCCTGCACCGTCCTCACCTGGAATGCCGGTGCGGAGCGCCTGTTGGGCATTCCCGCCGGCGAGGCGATCGGGCACCGGGGGCCGCTCGCCGTGTCGGACGAGGAGCGGGCCGAGCTCCGTGAGCGCGGCTTCCTGCTTGGCGAGGCCATCACCCTTCCGGACGCCCGATTCCTTGGCGCCGATGGCCACGAGATCCCCGTCTCCGTGAGCGCCACCCCGATCCGCGGCGCGGACGGCGGCGTGGAGGCCCTTTCGGTCATCGCCCGCGATGAGCGCCCCCGCATCGAGGCGGACCGCGAATTGCGCTTCCGCGAGGCGGTCCTTGGAGCCGTGGACGACGCCGTGCTGGTGACCGATGCGGATGGGTGGGTCGTCTTCTGGAGCGCGGGCGCCGAGCGGATGACGGGCATCCCCGCAGACGAGGCGGTGGGCCGCCAGATCGCGGAGGTCATGCCGTACCGGACGGTCAACACCAGCAGGGCCGAGCTCGCGCACCGGCTGATGCGCGGCCTGCCGGTCCGCGACGACCTGGAGATCACCCGTCGTGACGGGCGGCTGATGATCGGCGATCTCACGTCGTCCGAGGTCACCGGGCCCGATGGCCGGAGCCTGCGGCTGGGCGTCATCCGTGATGTGACGCAGGCACGCGAGGCCGCCCGTGACCTGTCGCGGCTCGCGGCGATCGTTGGGGCGGCGAACGAGATCATCTTCTCCATGGACGCGGATGCCGTGGTGCGGTCCTGGAACCCGGGTGCCGAGCGCGTCCTGGGGTACGAGGCCGCGGCGATCATCGGGCGCACCATCGCCGCGCTCGTGGAGCCCGCCCAGCTGCCTGCCGTGCTGGGCATGCACGAGCGGGTGACGCGCGGTGGCGAGGGCGCCGTGACCGGTGATCTCGTGATGCTCGCGCGCGACGCGTCGCAGGTGCCGGTGGGGATCACGGTCTCGCCCATCCGCGAGGCAACGGGCAAGGTCGGCGGTGTGGCGGTGATCGCCCAGGACCAGCGGCGACGCCAGGCGGTGGAAGGCCAGCTGCGCCAGGCCAAGAAGCTGGAGGCGCTGGGTCGCCTCACCTCAGGCATCGGCCACGACTTCAACAACCTGCTCACCGCCGTGACCGGGTATGGCAGCCTGCTGCTCGCCGACCTGCCTGAGACATCCGCGGCGGCGGCCGATGCGCGCCAGATCCTGCAGGCCGCGGACCGCGCGGCTGAGCTGACACGCTCTCTGCTGGCGCTCTCCAGCGACGAGCGGTTTGAGGCACGCCTCGTCCAGCTGGAGACCCTGGTGACCTCCCTGGAGCCGAGTCTGGGCGGCATGCTTCCGGCCGGCGTGCGCCTTTGGGTGGACGCAGCGGCCCCCGCGCACGTCATGGCGGACCCCACGGAGCTGGAGCTGGCGCTCGTCAACCTGGTGATCAACGCCGGTGAGGCGATGCCCTCCGGTGGGCGCGTGGAGCTGACCGTCCGGCCCGTGCTGCTGGACGATGCCTTCGCGGCGAACCACCTTGGGGTGACGGCCGGGCCGCACGCGGAGCTCGTCGTGAAGGACAACGGGCCGGGACTGCCGCCACACGTGCAGGAGCACATCTTCGAGCCGTACACCACCACCAAGGAGGGCGAGACCGGCGCGGGCCTGGGCCTGGCCACGGTCCACGCCTACGTTGAGCGAGCGGGTGGAACGATCTGGTTCACGACATCCCCGGGGCGGGGTACGGAGTTCCGTATCCTCCTCCCGCTGGTGGCAGGTGCGCCCCAGCCGGTGGCGCCTCCCACGCGCCGGACCGCACAGGGCGGCACGGAGCGGATCCTCATCGTGGAAGACGACACGCAGGTCCGGGCGCTGGCCTCCACGATCCTGGGGCGGGCCGGGTACCAGCTCACCGCCCGCGGCGATCCCCGCCAGGCGCTGGACGTGGACCCCGGCTCCTTCGACCTGCTGCTCTCGGACGTGCTCATGCCCAACATGAACGGACCCCAGCTCGCCGAGGCGCTGCGCGAGCGCCGGCCGGACCTGCCGGTCCTGTTCATGTCCGGGTTCTCGGACCGGACGGACGTGGACGACGTGGCCCGCCACTCCAGCCAGCCGCTGCTCGCGAAGCCGTTCGGGCCCGCGGAGCTGCTGGCCGCGGTGCGGCGCGCCCTGGACGCACCGCCCGCCCCACCGTCCGAGCCACCCTCGGCCTGATCGATCTGCGGCCGGGCTCCTCCGAGGTCCCACCGGTTGCCTGTCCGCGCGGTCCCCGGCAACGGGCCGTTCGGCCGATCCATCCGCCCGTCCCACGGGCCAACATGAGGGTGTCCGGAGGTGCCCGAATGCGCATTCTGCTCGCAGTGGACGGCTCGGTCTCAAGCGACCACGCCACAGCACTTGTCTCCACCCTCGCCCTGCCCGCCGGCTCCACGATCCGCGTGGTGGCCGCCCAGCAGCCCTATTCCGA
>CAIYZX010000489.1 GCA_903930745.1 uncultured Chloroflexota bacterium
AGGCGGCGGTGGGGCCGGTGCCCGACACGGGGCGGTCCGCGGCGTCGAAGACGGTGGTGGCGGCGCCTGCGCTCGTGCGGTTGGCGGTGGCGTCCCAGGTGTACCCGGTGGACCCGGTGGACGCGGTGAGCCGGCCCAGGGGGTCGTAGCCGTAGGCGACGGTGCCGTCCGATGGATCGCCGGTGATCGTCGAGGTCTCGGAGAGGACCATCCCCGCCCGGTTGTACAGCCAGGTGTAGGCGGCGCGGGTGGTGCCGCCGGTCCTCGTGGTGCGGGTGAGCTCGCGACCTGCGGCGTCGTACGTGAACGTGACGGTGTTGCCGTTGCCCTGGGTGGCGCCGGTGGGCCGGCCGGTGGCGCCATAGGTCCATGTCCAGCCTCCGGCGGACGGGGTGGAAAGGACGGTGGTGCGGCCGGCGGTGTCGAGGGTGGCGGCGTACGAGCCTGACGGGTCCGTCCAGGCCTGGGACGTGAGGCCGTACGTGTACGTGGTGTCCCCTCATCGGCCGTGTCGCCCGCCCGGGAATCCGGGCCTTCATGCGGCGAAGGCTACGTGGGGGCAGCGGTGGCGGTGCGGGCCATTGGTCCTCTCTTGGTATGCCGGGTGTCTGCTATTCATAGATTCGCTGATGTAAGTCGAGTATCTTCGGCGTCACCACGCCGCTGGCGTGCGCATCTTCACGGCATAGAGCCGGCACTTGGGAGGGAACCATGAACAAGCGAAGGGAAGTCGACAGCGGCGAGCCGGCGTCGCCCACCACGCGCGAGTGGGTTCGCGGCCTGGTCATCGTCCTCGCGATCGCCATTGCGCTGACCATCGGCGGGTTGGCGCTCGCAGCCTTCCTGCTCGGCGGCTGCGGCACGGCGTACTGTTCGTAGCAGGACCGCCCGCCCGGGAGTCCGGGGCCCCATGCGGCGAAGGCTACGTGGGGAGGGGGAGCATCGTGATCCGACTTCGAACGAGCGTCACGGCGATCGCGACACTCGCGCTGTTCATGCCTGGCACGCCGCAGTCCGTCAACACGAGGCGCGAGTACGCGCGTGCCCACGAGGCCCACACGAGCGTCACCAACCCCAACTGAGTGAACTTCCGTGGTACACCCAGCGTCCTTGGAGCTGAACCTCTCGTCCGAGCACGGAGACCTGAGATTGGTGCGCCTCCTCCGCCTGTCCCTTGCCTGCTTGTTGACTGGCTCGATTGCGGCGTGTCTTGGCGCGCCGATCCCGTTGGATCCCCTGCCAAACGCCCCTTCGGCGGGTGACCTGGCGCAAAGGCAGTCGATCGGAGGCGGCGACGGAGAAGTCGTCTTCCTCCCCGCCTCATCGCGAGGTGCCGTGGTCGGGACCGACTACGCCTACACGATGCCAATGTGCGGAACCAAGGGCCCCATCGACATCGACGGCGCCTTCTGGGATGTCCCGGGGAGCGCGCCCGAGTTCGACTCTTTGCCCGGGATCTTCAGGCTGACCAGTCCATCCACAGCTACCTTCACCACACGGGACGGCCGGTCTGTCGAGCTGGTCAGGCGTAGCGGGCCCAAGCGTTTTGTCATCTGTTCGTAGACGAGTCCGGTCCCGACCCGGGCACGGACCTCACACTTCTACCCGATAGCGGTCGCGTTCGCCGGGTCACTGGTCCTCGGCGTTGAGGGCTGGAACCGGAAGCCGAGATCCGGGATGCCGTTGTGGGTCGCGGTAGTGGGCCGGCCCCAGGTGCTGTAGGTGTAGCTGTTGGCCAGGGTGGGGGTGCCGCCGGACTCCATCCTCCACAGGGCCAGCGCGTCGCCGTGGCCATTCCAGGTGGGCAGGTACACCCCGGCCGAGGACTGGCCCGCGGGGATGGTCATCGAGACGACCTGGCCCGCGTCGGTGACGGAGTAGAAGCGCACGACCGTGCCCGCGACCGACTCCTCGACGATCGCGTCCCCCTGGTAGCGGAGGTCCCGGGTGCGGGTGAGGACGCCCGCGGTGTACTCCCGCAGGTGCGTCCGGTGGCCGGCCGCGTCGTAGGCCATCTCGAGGTGTCGGCGGCCACGGCCCGTCTCGCGACACCGGGTCAGCTGCGCTGAGCGGAGGACGGCACGGAGCCGGCGCCAGCGGGCTCCGTGCCGGGAACGGGGACGCGGGTTGGGGTGCGCAAGGGAGCGCAAGGTGCGTGGGATCTGACCGCCGGTCAGGCGGTGCGAGTCAGGGTGAGGCTGGGCGGCATCAGCGGACGATCGGCGGCAGACCTCCATCAGCAGACACGATCGACGTGGCGAGGATGGCCAGCGCACTGCCGAGGATCCATGCAGTGGCGAGGGTGCGCCGGGCGCGAGCGAGCGAGAACACCGGTGGAACTCCTGTTGGAGTGCACCTGTCTGCCCCCTTGCTCGCCACGCTGGCGCCGCGGCGACCGTGATGCTAGCGTTGGTAGAGACGCGATGTCAAGTATTTCTCAACTCCCGCCCCGGGCAAGACGTGCCGCCGCTCAGCAGATTGGCGCGCGGATTCATCGATCCCGTCTCGAGGCCGGGCTAACCCAGGCGGAGCTGGGCGCGCCGTACTCCAAGTCCTACGTCTCGGCGGTGGAGCACGGCAGGTGCCTGCCCTCCCTGCCCGTGCTCTGGCTTTTCGCGGCACGGCTGGGCATTGACGTTGGCTCACTCGTCCACGGAGTCAACCCGTTTGGTACCCAGGAGTAGACTTCGGCACGATGGACACCCAGCCCGGCCGCCCCACCCGGACCGCCACGCGCACCGCCGCGCGAAGCCGCACGCGCATCGTCGTGGACGACAGCGCCCTTGCCGGCAGGATCGGCGAGCGGATCCGGCTCGCCCGGACAGCCGCGGGTCTCACGCAGTCCCAGGTCGCCGCGGGCAGATACACCAAGGGCTACATCAGCGCCCTGGAGCACGGGCAGAGCAAGCCGTCCATGGCGGCGCTGAGCTTCCTCGCGGAACGGCTGGGCGTGCCGGTCACCCAGTTCCTGGATCCCGCCCCGGACCGGCTCCGGCAGCTGGACGTGGACGTGGCGCTGGCCAGTGGGCGGTACACGGACGCGGTGGACGGGTACCGGGCGCTCCTGGAGCAGGACCACGAGGATCGGACCCGGGCGAGGCTGCAGGCCGGCCTCGCGGAGGCGCTCGTCTGCTTGGACCGCCCCCAGGAGGCGCTACCCGCCGCCTCCGCGGCGGTGCACCTGTTCGCCGCCGCCGGCATGGAGCGCGAGGGTGCCGCAGCCCGCTACTGGCAGGCGGGTGCCCAGTTCCTGTCCGGCAACCCGGTGGAGGCGGAGGCGATCTACCGAGACCTGCTGGCTCGCGTCCGGGGCGGGCTCCGCGTGGAGCCGGACTTCGAGGCGCGGATCCTCATGTCCCTCGCCAGCATCGCCACCTACGACGGACGCCACACGGTCGCCCTGTCCTACCTGGAGGAGATCCGGGGCATCGCCGCCACGCTGGACGACCACCGGCGCGCAGGCTACCTCTACGACCTCTCGTACAACTACCGGGAGACCGGCGACATCGAGGCGGCCCTGCGCACGGGCACCCAGAGCCTGGCGCTCTACCGGGCGGCCGGGTTCGCGCTGGGCGTGGGGGCGCTGGAGAACGACCTCGCCCTCTCCTACCTCGCCGTTGGCAACACGGACCGGGCGCGCGAGATGGCCGAGAGCTCCGCCGCCCACTTCGCCGCCACCTCCAACCACCGGTGGATGGCGCACGTGACGGAGACGCAGGCCCAGGTGGAGCGAGCGGCGGGTGACCTGCCCGCGGCCCGGGAGCTCGCGCTCCAGTCGCTCGCCTTCGCGGACGAGACGCACAACGACAAGGCGGCGGTGAGCGCGCTGCGGACGCTGGCGCAGGTCGCGGGCGCCATGGGCTCCCCCGCGGATGCGCTCCCCTACGCGGAGCAGGCGGTGGCGCGTGCGCGTGC
>CAIYZX010000490.1 GCA_903930745.1 uncultured Chloroflexota bacterium
CTCGCCCGGCACGATGAACTCGCGCGGCATGACGATCTGCTTCTCCCACTCCTGGAGCAGGACGTCCATCCCCTCGATCATCGTCTCGGAGACCTTGGTGACGCCGTCCGTCTGGCGCTCGCGCGCGTTCGGGTTCGTGGCCAGCTCCGCGCCCACCACGAAGAGCTCCCGCTGGATGCGCAGGATGTGCTCCGCGAGGCTCGCGAGCATCGGCGAGAGGGGACCCTGCTCAGCCTTGACGATGAGCTCCGCGCGGGCGAGGCCGAGCGCCGCCACCGTCTCGTCGATGGTCCCGTACGCCTCGGTGTAGAGGTCGTCCTTGTAGACGCGGTCACCGCCGAAGAGAAGGCTGGTCTGGCCGTCGTCGCCCTTGCCGGTGGCAACGGCGCTGTCGTAGGGAAGCCGGTTGGTCGTCATCGCCGTAAGTGTCCGTCCCGTGGCTGTGAAGTGCCTGAGAGGGGCGCGCTCACCACATGAGGCCGGCGTCGCGCGGATCCCAGCGCTCTGCCAGCAGGGTGACCTTGACCGGGTGGTCCACCACGCTCTCCGCCTGCTCCTTCACCTGCTGGATCATCGCTCCGGCGTAGGGGCAGAAGGGGGTGGTCAGGATCATCTTGACCTCGGTGGAGTCCGGCCCCAGCAGGATCTGCTTGATCAGGGCGAGCTCCACCACGTTCATCCCGATCTCGGGATCCACAACGGCGCGCAGCGCGTCCAGGATGGCCAGCTCCGTCATGCGACGCGTGGCCTCAAACGAGGCGTCTGCGGCAGGGGCGGCCGATGCGTCGCCGGGGACGGCGGCCTCGGCGTCTGGGGTGGCGGGGAACTGCTGCTCGGTCATGGTGATCGAAATCCTACCACCGGGGTTGGATTTCGCATGCACGGCCGGTCCGGGCCGGGCGTCCCTGGGGTTGTGGTCCGTTCGGCTATTTGCGTAAGGACGCAAATAGCCCGATCATGCGGGCACCAGCCAGCCTCTCAGCATCCAGGAGACCATGAGCACCAAGACGGCAATCCTCACCATGACCGGCGGCCCGATGCGGTTCGAGGCCGTCACCGGCTCCGGGCACACGCTCGTGATGGACAACGGCGAGGGCGATACCGGCCCGCGGCCGTCGGAGCTGGTTCCCGCGGCACTGGCCGGCTGCACGGCGATGGACGTGATCTCCATCCTGCGCAAGAAGCGCCAGGAGGTGACCTCCTACGAGCTGCAGACGAGCGGCGAGCAGGCGGAGTCGCATCCCGCGCGCTTCCTCTCGTTCCAGGTGACGCACATCGTGGCCGGGGACGACATCGACGTGGAGGCGGTGCGCCGCGCCATCGAGCTGTCCGCCACCCGGTACTGCACCGTGGGCGCCACGCTGGCGACGGGCGACCTCACGCTGGCCCACTCGTACATCGTGCGGACGCGGGGCGAGGAGATCACGGGTGAGGTGGTGGTCCTTGGGCCCAACCAGGCCTTCGGGGCGCCGGCCACGGCAGGCTGATCCGCCGTCTCTCCTGGGAATCGAACGGCCGGCGCCTGTGGCGCCGGCCTTCGTGTGTGCCGTCCGCGTGGGCTTCGCCTGGGGCTACGCCTTGACGACGACCCCGGCGATCCGGAGGCTGGGCGGCAGCTGGGCGGCCTCCGCCTCGGTGTAGCCCGGGCCCTCGAGGGAGCCATCGGCCGCGAAGAACTCGGCGTAGCGCTCCCTGTTGGCCGCGGCGTACGCATACGCGGACGCGACCCCCATCAGCTTGAGCTCCGGGTGGTCCTTCAGGAGGTCCACCAGGGTGTAGCCGTTGCCGCGAAGCTGGAGGAGCTGGCGCACCGTGAGGCGGGAGCCGTAGCAGAAGGGCTCACCGTTCATCACGAGCGGGTCGCTCTTGACCCACTTGATCGTCATCTGCGGGAGCTCCTAGATGCCCTTGTAGAGATATTCGACGAGCTTGTTCTTCGGCCGGGCGTCGCCGGAGATGCGGCGATACCAGCTGTAGACCGCGACGGCAGCGTCCATCGCAGCATCGGCCGGAACCTGCTCCTCGGCGGAGAGGACGCCGCGGACGGCGATGCGGAGGCCTTCGAGCACGGCGCACACGTCATCCATGGAGACGTGGCGGCGGCGGAAGACGGGCGCGGCCTGGTCTGCGAACTCCTTGAGCCAGTGCACATCGTTGCCGGCCACGCACAGGGCGAGGCGGTCAACGTGGACCTGGGTGTCAAGCAGGATGTTGCGGAGCGCGATGTCGTCGTGGCGAGCGCGGATTCCCGGATCGGCCTCAATGGCCGTCTCGAGCGCCCGGGCGGCGAGCGCGGCGCGGTTGGTCTTGAGGCGTGCGGCGGCGTCCGGGTACCCGGTCAGGAGACTGCGGGGCGGAAGGCCAAGCGTGGGGTGGCTCACGAGGGGGAAGGATACCGCGCGCGGGCTGTCCCGCGTAGCATGGAAGTCGATGACTGACGTGACTTCCGGACCCTCTTCAACCCAGCCGAAGCGCCCGTCTGGCGGTTCTGCGCCTTCCGGCGCGCCTGCTGCCGATGGCGGCGGGGAGCGTCGGCGCCTCGCCCAGGCGCCCGGCGAGCGGATCGCGGCCTCGAAGGGGTCCGCCGGCTC
>CAIYZX010000491.1 GCA_903930745.1 uncultured Chloroflexota bacterium
CCTCGGTGATGGCGGCGCCACCCACGAGGTGCCGGCGCTCCAGCACCAGCGTCCGCAGGCCCGCCTTCGCGAGGTACGCGGCGTTCACGAGGCCGTTGTGGCCGCCGCCCACCACGATGGCGTCCCAGGTGGTGTCGGAGGCCGCGTCGTTCTTGGTCATCGGGGTGCTCGTCGGGGTGCTCATCGGGGTCACGCCGTCTTCCGGGAGGGGTTGAAGTGGGGCAGCCGCGTGGTCTCCGCGGCCACGTAGACGTAGCGGTGGTTGATGGGGATCTCCAGGAAGACGCGGCTCCCCGGCTTCGCCCGGTCCAGCGGCACCCGCGCGATGCCGATGTGGCGCTGGAGGACCGGCGAGTACATGAAGCTCGTGGCGTAGCCCAGCTGCTTGCCGGCCTCGTCGTAGAGGTACTGCTCCGCCTGGACGGGCACGTGGTTCATCTCCGGCAGGAGCCCGGCCTCCTCGTGGAGCCGGTTCCAGTCCCAGTAGTCCACCGCGATCCCCACGGTCCGGAAGCGGGACGTCCTCTCCTCCTGCTCCCGCAGGAGCGCGCGCTTGCCGATGAGCTTGCGATCGTCCGCCTCGAGGCCCTTGAGCGCCCAGCCCAGGCCCAGCTCGAAGGGGGTGGCGCGGTCCGCGTCCGTCCAGGCGAACCTGGCGTTCTGGAAGTCCACGCCCAGGAGCAGGAGCCCGGCCTCGATCCTGAGCATGTAGAGCGCCTGGAGCCCGAAGGGGTGAACGCCGTGGCCGCGGGTCTGCGCCCAGACGGCGTCCCAGACCGCCAGCGCGTCCTCGCGCCGGCACCAGATCTCGTAGCCCACGTCGCCGGTGAAGCCGGTCCGGCTGACCCTGACCTGCCTGCCGCCGATGGTGGCCGGGCCATGGCCGAAGTAGGCGAGCCGGTCCGTGCGGCTGTCCATGCTCTTGAGCAGCCCGCGAGACCTGGGGCCTTGGAAGGCGAGGACCGCCCAGTCGTCCGAGATGTCCTCGATGGTCACCTGGTCCCTGGGTCCCACGAGGCTGGCGAACCAGTCCAGGTTGGGCTCCGCCGAGGTGAGGGTGAACTCCTGCTCGCCGTCCCGCATGAGGACGCCGTCCTCCACGAGGCGGCCGCGGTCATCGCACCAGAGCGCGTAGTGGGCATCGCCGGGCTTGAGCGTCCTGGGGTCCCGGGCCATGACGCCCGCGAGGAAGCGTTCCGCGCCGGGGCCGCTGAAGCGGTACTTGAAGAGCGGCGAGACGTCGAAGAGGCCTGCGGCGTTGCGGACGGTGGTGTACTCCGTCTTCTCGGAGACCTGGTACTTCACGGCGGCGAGGGTGGCGGACCAGTGGCTCCACAGCGCGGTCTCGTTGAGCGCTGCGGTCCGCTCGTGGAACGGCGAGGTGCGGACCATCCTGGGGGCAGCTCCTGGGATCGGGGAAGGGGACGCGGGGGAAGGGGAGTGTAGGCGGTGGCCGCGGGCACTGGAAACGGGCCGGCGCATCCCGCGGATCGGGGCTCGTGATCGCCGGCAGGTGGGTACCGGGGCGTATGTGACGGGATGGCGACCCCTGACGGTCCGGAGCGGGGCAGAATAGGGTTACGTGCCAGGGGGGCCAGGGGAATTGCCATGATGCTGGACGCTGCAGCGGGAGATCCCGCAGGCGAACGCGGACGCGTCCTGCTTGCGGTCGTCGCGGCCGCGGGTGAGCGACTGCTGCGCGGCACGGGCCCGCTCCCCGTTGCCGAGGTCCTCGCGATGCTGGGTGAGGCGATCTCCGCCAGCCGCGTCGCGCTGGTCGCCGCCCGGCTCGCGGACGAGGAGACGGTCCCCCGCATGGACGTGCGCCACCAGTGGTGCGCCCCAGGCGTGACGCGCCTGCATCCGGGCCCGAACGGCTGGTACCCCTACTTCGGTCGATGGCACATGGCGTTGCGCCGCGGCGAACCCATCACCAGCCGCTCACGCGACCTGCCGGACCAGGAGCGCGGGGCCGTCGAGGCAGCCGGCGTCCGGACCATCGCCCTCGCCCCGGTCTTCTGCGACGAGGGCTGGTATGGGCACCTCTCCGCGGACGACTCGCAGCGCGAGCGGGCCTGGTCACCGCTGGAGCTGGAGGCGATGCGGGCGATCGCACACCTCATCGGTGGGGCGATCGACCGCCGTCGGACCACCTCGTCCCTCGAGCGGTGGTCCGCCGTCCTGGGGGTGGCCACCGAGGCGACACGCTCGCTGCCAGGCTCGGCGACGCCGTACGCGGCCGCTGACCCGCTGCTGGAGAGCCTTCGAAGAGCGACCCGCGCGCGAGCGGCCTGGCTGTGCCTCGCGGAGCGACAGGAGGGCGGGATCTCCCTGTCGGTCCGGGTGGAGGCGCTGTCACCGGGCGCCCAGGCGGTGGATCGGACTGGACTCGAGGCAACGGTGGCGCACCTGCTCGAACCCGGCGGCGGCGACGGTTCGGGCGGTTCGGGCGGCATCGGGCTCCCCGTGGCCGTGGGTCCGGACACCATCCTCATGGACCGGCCCATGGCCGGCCACGACGCCTGGGAGCGTGCGGCAATGGATCGGCCGCCGCTTGGCTCGTGGGTCGCGGTGCCGGTGGTTGCCGATGCTTCGATGGACGGAACGAGCGGCAGACTCCTGGTCCTTGGCCTGGACGCCGAGCGCCCTCGCTCCTGGGACGACGGCGAGGTGGAGGGCCTGCGGGTCATCGCCGCCGCGATGGCCTGCGCGCTCCGGACGTCAGGCGACTCCACGGGACGCTGAACCCCAGGACCCGCCGGCTCCGCGGGGCGCTGCGTCGCCCGGCCGGCGGGAACCCATCGGCCGGTCATGGCGTCAGGGGGCCACGCCGGACGGTCCCATCAGCTCGGCAGGCGCGGGATCGCCCGGCGTTCACGTGCCCGGTCGCTCGCCGCGCCGGTCGCGGGCGGGGCCGTGCCGTGCCGCGCCGTGCCGGGAGCTACCGGAGCACGGCGAACGCGTCCAGGTCCACGCGGGGCCGGCCTGCGGTCCCCGCCACCACCAGCTTCACCGTGTGCGTGCCAACCGCGGCCCACGTCTTCTGCCAGATCACGAGCTGGCGGGTTGCGGACGCGGCATACGTGTCCACCGTCGCGGCGAGAATGCCGTCCACGTAGATCCTCACCTTGCCGCGGCCCGGGCCACGCGTGGTCACGAAGCCCACGGATCGAGCGGACACGCGGTACGTGGCAGACGCACCGGCCGCAGTGGCGTACTTCACGCTGCCGCCCGAGTACCCGAAGTTGGACTCGGAGCGCCAGGTCCCCCCGTACACCACGGCGGTGGACGTCTGCTGCGTCAGCGCCGGCCGGATGGCGGCAGACCCGGGGCCCGCCTCCTTGTTCCCGTAGAGGTCCACGGCAATCGCGCGCATCCGCCAGGTGCCCGTGCTGTCGATCCACGAGCCCTGGCCGTTGGTGATCGCGGTATCGGCACCCCAGCTCACCCCGTTGTCCATGGATGCCTGGGCCTGGCCATCGGGCGAGACGCCGGAGGCATCCGCGGCGGTGTACGCGAGCGTCACCGGGATCATGGATCCGTCCATCGTCCGCCCGGAGGCGATCCGCACCACGGGCGCGCTCACCACCGGTGCGATGAAGTCCACCGTTGCGGCGCTGGCGAGGGTGGTGGTGGTGCCGTCGCCGAACTGCCCGTTGGGCTGGGCGCCCCAGCAGTCAACCTGGCCGCCAACGATGAGCGCGCAGCTGTCGTAGGCACCCGCGGTCACGGTCGCCGCACCGTCCACGCCGGTCACCGTCTGCGGCGTCGAGGTGTTCGAGGACCCCCCGTTCCCCAGCTGGTACTCCATCCCGCGGCCCCAGCAGACGACGCTGCCGCCGCTCCGGGTGGCGCAGGCATGCGAGTGGCCGGCAGACAGCTTGACCGCGTCGGCGAAGGCGCCCACCTGGACCGGCGTGCTGGTGTTGCTCCCGCCAACCACGGAGCCGGGCCCGCTCTCCGCGAAGCCCCAGCACCAGACCGTGTGGTCCGCCCGGATGGCGCACGTGTACCCGGAGCCTGCGGCGATGGCGATGGCATCCGAGATTCCGGTCACGGTGGACTGCTCGCCGCCCGGGCCGGCGTTGCCCAGCTGGCCGTAGTCGTTGCGGCCCCAGCACGTGATGGTGCCGGTGGAGCGCAGCGCGCACGCGTGCTCGTCACCGGCGGCGATCGCGGTGGCATCCGTGATGATCGGCACCGCCACGGGCGTGGGCGCCTCCGAGATGGCGGAGGTCACCCCAAGCTTGCCCCACTGGTTGCTGCCCCAGCAGCGGACGTCGTGGTCCGCCATGAGCGCGCAGGAGAAGCCCGTGCCGGTGGCCACCGCGGTGGCCGTGGAGATCCCCACCACGGTCTCCGGGACGCTCACCTGGATGTCACCGGTACCGGAGCCGATGGCGCCCGCGTAGTTGAGTCCCCAGCACTTGATCGTGCCATCCGCGAGGAGGGCGCAGCTGTGGGTGCTGATCCGGCTGCTGTCCATGGCCACGGCATTGGTGATGCCGCTCACGGTGACGGCGCGCTCGCTGCCATCGCCGATGGAGCCATTGCCCAGCTCGCCATCGTCGCTGCTGCCGGCGCACCGGATGCGCCCGTTGGTGAGGACCATGCAGAGGGTGCCGTAGCCCGCCGAGAGCTGGCGGACGGTGGGCAGGACCACGGCCGATGACACCGCCGGGGCGGCGAGGGCCGCGATCATCTGGGCCGCGAGCGCGAGGGTCAGAGAGCGGCGGAGGAACGAGGACAAGGGCGTGACTCCGTGCGATCAGGCCAAGGGGTGAAGGGGACACCGGGACGCGGCGCGCCCGCCGGCAGGCGGACGCGAGGTGGTGAAGCCTACAGCCCCACGGACCGCAGCATGGGGGCCATCCGCGCACAGGCGCGGGACCGGTGCGAGATCGCGTGCTTCTCGGCGGCGCTCCACTGGCCCAGGGTTCGGCCGCCGGGGGCCTCCTGGGCGGGCTCGAAGAGCGGGTCATAGCCAAAGCCGCCCTCGCCACGAAGGCCGGCGGCGATCCGCCCGCGACAGGTCCCGCGGCGGGTCAGGAGCCGGAGGCCGCCACGCGGACCCGCGGAACCGGGCAGCGAGAGGGCGAGGACGCACACGTAGCGGGCCCCGCGCCGGGCGGGCGGCAGGTCGCCCAGGGTGGCCAGGAGCTTCGCGTTGTTGTCCGCGTCCGTGGCGTCCGGGCCGGCATATCGGCGGGTGAAGACGCCGGGCCCACCGTTGAGCGCGTCCACCTCCAGGCCCGAGTCATCGGCCAGGGTGGGCAGGCCGGAGCGCTCCGCGTAGTAGCGGGCCTTGATCCGGGCGTTGGTCTCGAAGGTGAGGCCGGTCTCATCGGGCTCGCCCTCGATGCCCAGGTCATCCGGCGAGAGCAGCTCGATGTCGTCCGCGAGGGCCAGGAGCTCGCGCAGCTCGCGGAGCTTGTGGCGGGACCGCGTGGCGACGAGGAGCCGGCGCGGAACGGCGGCCGATGCCGGCGTGGCCGGGGCCGATGCCAACGACGGGGCCGATGCCGACGACGGGGCCGATGCCGACGACGGGGCCGGCGCGCCCGGGGCGGCGCCCACGACTAGCGGCGGACCTTGGCCAGGGCCGCGGCCTGCGCCTCGAAGAGCTGCCCGAGGCCCACGTTCGCGATGTCCAGCAGCCCATCGAGCTGCGCGCGGCTGAACGGCTTGCCCTCGGCCGTCCCCTGGAGCTCCACGTACTCGCCGGCGTTCGTGCCAACGACGTTGAAGTCAACCTCCGCGCGGGAGTCCTCGGAGTAGTCCAGGTCCAGCATGTTCACGCCGTCGATGATGCCCACGCTGACCGCGGCGACGTGCCCGGTGAGGTGGCGCTCCATCCCGTACGTGATGAGGGCCGCGGCCAGGGCCACGTAGCCGCCGGTGATGGACGCGGTGCGGGTGCCGCCATCGGCCACCAGGACGTCGC
>CAIYZX010000492.1 GCA_903930745.1 uncultured Chloroflexota bacterium
GAGACCATCAGCCTCGTCCCCTCGTCCACCAGCTGGAGCATGTCCAGGTCGCCGGTGAGGATCGTGACCTCCAGGTCCGCCGCCCGGGCCTGGCCCACGATCGTGGCGATCATGTCGTCCGCCTCCAGGCCCTCCATCTGGTAGACGGGGATGCCAAGCGCCGCCACCACCTCGCGGACGCGCGGGATCTGGCTGCGCATGTCGTCCGGCATCTTGGAGCGGGTGGCCTTGTACTCGGCGTAGCGCTCGTGGCGGAACGTGGGCTTGCCGAGATCGAACGCGACGGCGATGTGGTCCGGCCGCACGTCCTGGATCGCGCGCAGGACGATGTTGGTGAAGCCGAAGACGGCGGTGACGAGCTCGCCCTTGGAGGTGGTGAGCGGCTGGTCGATCAGCGCGTAGTAGCCGCGGTAGATCAGGCCGTTGCCGTCAAGCAGGAGGAGGCGTTCCATCGGCTCCGGGACTGGCGGGTTGTCGATGGGGCCAGTGTAGCCGCGCGGGATCGCATCGAACCTCGACATCGTCTGCACAACTTCTGCACATGGCGGGCAGAGAGTGGAACACGTCAAGCACATCGGGTCCGCGCCAACCGCGGGCCCAACCAGCAAACGGAGTCTGTCAACGATGCGCGCAGCGCTCGCCCTTCTGCTCACCGCCGGTGTCGCCGTCGGCGCCGCCTCTCTCGGCTTCTCGGCCGGTGCCACCAGCGCCGCCGCCTCGGCCGGGGCCACCGGCCCCGTCGTCATCGGCGCCGGCATCCACCTCTTCGGCCTGTTCCTGTTCCTGCCGTTCCTGTTCTTCGCGTTCTTCGCGATGATGGCCCTCATCGGCGGGCGTCGTCACCGCCACCACGCCTGGGGCATGCACGGCGGGTTCGGCCCCGCCGGCTTCGGCCCAGGCGGGTTCGGCCCGATGGGACCGAAGGGTCCCTTCGCCGATGGCCGCCGCGCCTGGGTCGCCGAGGCCCACCGCCGCCTCCACGAGGAGGAGGCCGCTCGCGCCGCCGGCTCCGCCTCCACGGACGGGCCCGCCGACGGCCCCAAGGCCGGCTGACCGCCCCGCCGCCCGGTGACCCCCAACGGGATGCCTGGCGGCGCCGGCTGACCGCCCTCGGCCGGCCGGACACCCCTCGCTCCCGCGGACCGTGGCCCCACGCGGGTCACGGTCCGCTCCCATGACGCCGGGCGGGTATGCTCGCCCGGCGTCGCCACCCGCTGGAAGACACCCTGATGCGCACGGTCCTCGTCGTGGAGGACGAGCCCCGGATCGCCGGCCTCGTCCGCGACTATCTCGAGCAGGCGGGCTTCGCCGTGCTCGCCGCCGGCGATGGCAAGGGCGCGCTCGCCATCGCCCGGACCCGGCGCCCGGACGCCCTGGTCCTGGACCTTGGCCTGCCGGGGATGGACGGCCTGGACGTGATCCGCTCCATCCGCCGCGACTCGGACGTGCCCATCGTCATCCTCTCCGCCCGGGGAGACGAGAGCGACCGCATCATCGGCCTCGAGCTGGGCGCGGACGACTACGTCGTGAAGCCCTTCAGCCCCAAGGAGGTCGTGGCGCGCGTCCGTGCTGTCCTCCGCCGGTCCGAGGCGCGATCCGCCACCGGCGAGACGATCACGGCCGGGGACCTGGTCATCGACATGTCCCACCGCCGCGTCACCGTGGCCGGCCGCCCCGCCACCCTCACGCCCACCGAGTTCGAGCTCCTGGTCACGCTGGCGCGGGAGCCCGGGCGCGTGTGGACCCGCGGCCAGCTCCTGGACGCCGTGCGCGGGTTCAGCCTGGAGACGTACGAGCGGGCCATCGACGGGCACATCCGCAACCTCCGCCGCAAGCTGGAGCCGGACGACGCCAGCCCGCGGTACGTGCGAACGGTCCACGGCGTGGGC
>CAIYZX010000493.1 GCA_903930745.1 uncultured Chloroflexota bacterium
GGTCTCCGCCGCCACCGAGGAGATGAGCGCCCAGGCCGAGGAGGTCGTGGCGTCCGCCGCCACGCTCGCCGAGATGGCCCAGCAGCTCGACGCCCTCGTGGCCCGCTTCAAGCTCGAGACGGCGTCCGCACGCGCGGCCGCAGCGGCACCGCGGCGCGACGGCGGCGGGAAGGGCCGTCTCAGCCGCGTCGCATAGCCACCCTGCCCGCGCTCCGCGGGCGCTCCCAGCCGCAGCCGAGGGCGTGACCCAGCAAGGGTCGCGCCCTCTGTGACTCCCGGCAGCTCTCCCCATCCCCCGCTCGAGGAGGGCGCTCCCCCACCTCCGTGCATGTCGTTGGTCACCAAGTTCTCTGCGCCGTTTCATCTAGGGGTATTCCCTGATGGCTCGAGGCATGTATCGGGTTCATACCGATGCCATCGGCCGCCAGCCCAGCACGCTCGGAGGGCGCCCGCCACTCGGCCCGCCGGCCAGGCTGCCCGCAGCCTGGCGTCATGTATCGGAGACCTTGTTCATGCGCATCAACGTCAGGGGCAAGCTGCTGGGATCCTCGCTGATCCTCATCGCGTTCACAGTGATGGCGTGCCTCCTCTGGGCGATCACACTCGGGTCCGTGAACGACATCGGCTCCAGGATGGACGCGAACGTTGTCGTGCCACTCGAGCAGATTGGAATCGCCCGGGCGAAGTTCAACGAGAACCGCAACTTCCTGACCGCGCACATCCTTGAGAACACCGCCGAGAAGAAGGCCTCCTACGAGGAGAAGGCCAAGGCCAACGACGCCTTGATCTCCGAGAACCTTGCCGCCTTCAAGGAGAGCCTGGTGTCCGAGGAGGCCAAGGCCTCCTTCTCCAAGCTCGAAGGGCTCGTCAACGACTACATCACCGGCCGAGACCAGGTCTGGCAGGTGTCCTACTCGGGCACGAAGGACGAGGCCTATGCGGCCCTCGGCGAGATCACGCGCCCGATCGTCAACGAGATCGTCCCGCTCTTCGAGTCCCTCTTCGACTCCAAGGTGGCGCTGGGAGCGTCGATGAACGCCCAGATCATCTCCACCTACGAGCAGAGCCGCCTGATCGCCATCCTGATGGCGCTCGTGTCCACGCTCATCGGCGTCACGCTCTCGTGGGTCCTGTCCTCACGCATCGTGAAGGGCGTCACGGACGTCCAGGTCCTCGTCCAGTCGCTCTCCGAGAAGGGTCTCACCTGGCTCGCCGAGGGCATGGAGCGCCTCCGCGACAACGACCTCACGTACGCCATCACGCCCGTGACCCCGAAGATCGAGAAGTACGGGACGGACGAGATCGGCAAGACGGCCGAGTACGCGAACCTCATCCGGGACAAGGTCTTCGCCGCGGCTGAGGCGTACAACGCGGCCCGCGAGGGACTCGCCGGCACCATCACCGAGGTCCAGGAGGCCGCGGACGCGGTGTCCCGCACGTCGGAGCAGCTCAACGAGGCCGCCACCCAGACCGGCGCCGCCACCCAGCAGGTCGCCACCACGATCAGCCAGGTCGCGGGCGGCACC
>CAIYZX010000494.1 GCA_903930745.1 uncultured Chloroflexota bacterium
GCCGAGTTGGAGGCGCTGGAGTGGGGTGGTCTGCTGCACGACGTGGGCAAGATCGGCGTGCCGGATCACGTGCTGCTCAAGGCGGACCGGCTGACGCGCGAGGAGCGTCTCACCATGAACGCGCACCCCGTGCTGGGTGCCGAGATCATCGGCAAGGTCAGCCGCCTGTCCGCGGAGCTGCCGATCATCCGTCACCACCACGAGTGGTACAACGGCTCCGGGTACCCGGACCGGCTCATCGGCGATGAGATCCCGCTGCTCGCCCGCATCCTGCACGTCGCGGACTCCTTCGAGGCCATGACCGCCCAGCGCCCGTACCGCATGACCCCGCTGACGCCCGAGATGGCCGTTGGCGAGCTGCGCAAGTTCGCCGGCATCCAGTTCGACCCCAAGGTGGTGGACGCCTTCGTCCGAACCTCCTGGGCGGAGGGCGTGGCGGACCCCGGCCGCACGGTGCAGCCGCGGCCGATCCCGCTGATCGGGCAGCAGACCGGCCGCTCAGCAGCCACGAGCAGCGCCGCCAGTGCCGCCAGCACGGCCGCGGAGGCGTCGGGGACCTCCGCGGCACCCGCAACCCCTGCAACACCCCCGGCCGCAGGCCACTGACCGCAGACGCCCGCCCTTGACCGGTGACGCCATCCACACGCTGACCTGCCGATGCTGATCGGCGGCATCCTGCTGGGCCTCGTCCTGGGCTTCGTGTTCGGTGGCCGCCTGGAGCATCTCCTGTACGTGAAGCTGCGGCACCTGCCGCTGCTCTTCATCGCGGTCATCGTCCGATACGGGCTGGAGATCCTCCTGCGCATGGAGTTCGGGCCGGCGGACGCGCTGCGCGTCCCGGCGTACGCCTCCGCGTTCGGGCTCCTCCTGTTCACGCTCTGGCGCAACCGCGAGTACCCGGGCCTCGCGCTCGCGTTCATCGGCATCGCCATGAACGGCCTGGCCATCCTGGCGAACGGCGGCCGGATGCCGGTCTGGGACGCCGCCTTCCACGCCAGCGGCCTGGTGGGCGAGATCACCTCCCCGCTCCACTACGAGCTCCAGGCCACCAGCTCCACGGACTTCCTGCTCCGCCTGGGCCTCCTGGGCGACATCATCCCCATCCCGTGGTGGCCCGTGAACAACGTGGCCAGCATTGGTGATGTCTTCCTCACCGCCGGCCTGGGCTTCTTCCTGTTCGCCACGCTGGTCCGGCGGCCGCACGAGCTGGGCCTGGGCGACGCCCTCGACGCGTATGGCGCGTACGACGAGACCCTGCTCGCCGGCCGTCCGGGCCTCGCCGGGACCGCCCGCCTGCCGCACGCCCCGGGCCGCGGAGCCTTCGAGGGCGGAGATGGCGACGAGGAGACCATCGACCTCCGCCCCGGCACGGGCCTCTCGTCCGCCCTGGACGGGACCATGGCCCTGGAACGGCCCCTCATGCTGGGTGCCGGCGGCATCGGCCTCGCCTCCCCGTCACTCGTCCCGCTGGCGCCCATCGCGGACGCAGCGGCCACAGCGGCCGCCGAGGGCGCCCTCGCGCGGACCCGGAGATCCGCCCTGGAGCGGATCCGCCGCCACCCCTACGTCCGCCTGGCGCTGAACGGCTCGTTCTCCGCCCTGTGGATGGGCCAGGTCATCAGCCTCTTCGGCGACCGCGTGAACCAGATCGCGCTGGCCGCCCTCGTCTACGAGGTGACGAAGTCGCCGCTCGCCGTGGCGCTGGCGTTCGTGGCCGGCACCGTCCCCAACCTGGTCCTGAGCCCCATCGCCGGCGCGTACGTGGACCGCTGGGACCAGAAGCAGGTCCTCATCGTCTCGGACATCCTCCGGGCCAGCCTCGTGCTGCTGGTCCCGGTGGCCATCCTGGTCAACGTCTGGCTCGCCTACCCGCTCGTCTTCCTGATCACCACGGTCTCCATCTTCTTCCGCCCGGCGCGTGCGTCCGTGCTGCCGCGCATCGTCCCGGAACGAGACCTGATGCCCGCCAACTCCGCGATGTGGGTGGCGGAGACGCTCGCGGACGTCGTGAACTACCCGCTGGCGGGCCTCTTCGTGGTCTTCCTGGCCGGATCGCTGCCGCTGGCCTTCTGGTTTGACGCGGTCACGTACCTGGGCTCCGCGGTGCTGCTCTCCACCCTGGTGGTGCCGCCGCTGCTCAAGGGTCTCGCCGGCGCCAATGACGACGAGACGGCCGATGGCGCACCCGGGACCGAAGACGCACCCGGCGCCGAGGCGGACGAGCCGCAGGGCATCCTGGCCGAGCTCAAGGCCGGCTGGAGCTTCCTGCGCAACGAGTCCGTCCTCCTCGCCAACACGCTCCAGGGCACCGCTGGCCAGTTCTCACTGGGCGTCCTCACCGTCTCCACGTTCGTCCTCGCGAAGGCCATCACCACGGAGCCCGGCGACGCCTACCGCGCCACGTACGCGTTCATGGAGACCGCGATCGGCGTGGGCAGCCTCGTGGGCGGCTTCGCGATGGGTGCCATCTCCTGGGGCAACCGCAAGGGCCTCATGGTCATCGGCTCGTACACGGCGTTCGGCGTGCTGGCCATCCTCATCGGTGTCGTGCCATCGGTCCCCGCCGTTCTCGCCTTCCTCGTCCTCGCGGGCATGGCGAACATGGCGTTCGTCATCCCGAGCCAGACGCTGTTCCAGGAGCGGACCCCGCCGCACCTCATGGGGCGCGTGGTGAGCTTCCGGTTCGCGCTCGTGTTCGGCGGCATGTCCATCGCCATGGCGCTGGGCGGGCTCGTGGGCGGGATCATCGGGCCCGGGCCGGTCATCGTCATCGCGGGCCTCATCTCCGTCGCGGCGGGCCTCGCCGGCCTGGCGTTCAAGGAGGTCCGGGAGGCCTGACGGGACCGCCGTCTGACCCTGGATCGGTCGTGTTCGCGCAGGCGTTGGCGGGCGGGTGCGGGGGATCGGTACACTGTCGGCCGCGCGAGCGCGCTTGTGGGCGTGCTCCCGGTTAGGAGACCCTTCACCACATGACGGACCAGCAGCGCGACCCGGAGGCCGAGGCGGCCGCGGGCGAA
>CAIYZX010000495.1 GCA_903930745.1 uncultured Chloroflexota bacterium
GGACCGGTGACCCCGGCCGTGGCGGCCCGTACAGTGGCGGGGAGCCGGGCGGAGGCGTCCGGCAGCCATCAGCCCGGGGAGAACCTTCGTGCGTCGTTCGCCTGCCCGCCGCGCCGCCCGTGGCGCATCCATCCTGCTGCTGGGCCTCGTCGCCATCGCGACATCGGCATGCGGCTCGTCATCGGCCCCGCCCGCCACCACGGACACGCCGGCCACCGGCGCCCCAACGATGCCGGTTGCGACGGACATCCCGATCGCCTCCGCCACGGAGCCTCCGGCGACCGAGGCACCGGCACCGCTGGTGCCCGGGTCCATCGCGTACCGGGTGGTGAACGAGGGGACGGCGGCGGTTGACGTCTGGCTCCGGACCCAGGGCGTGGTGACCGCGGCGGCCGGCCAGCTGGGCGTGGTGCCCGGGGGCGTGACCACGGACCTGTTCCCGCCGGAGCCGGGCATGGTGGTGGTGCTGCCCGCGGGCAGCGGTGACCCCACCTGCGTCACGGACTGCGGGTTCCTCGCGGAGTCCAGCACGAACTTCGGTGAGGGCGGCCTGCGGATCCTCGTGGTTGGCGCCGACGGGACGGCCCCGGAGTTCTGGGCGGATCCGAACCCGGAGTCCGTGGGCACCATCGGCAATGCGCTGCCGCTCGCCGATCCCACGGGCGCGCTGCTGGTGATCGACGCCGGCGGCATGGCGGACGCCAAGTTCGGTCTCAACGTGAGCTTCGAGGGCGTGAACGGGTGCGTGGCCGATGCCGCGGGCTCCGGCCTGCTGCTGGGCGGCACCACCGTCCTTGGCTACGAGCTCCCGGCCGATGGCGTGACGGTCTTCGTCCACCCGGCGAGCGACAGGACGTGCTCCGGCACGGCGGTGGGCGGCCCGTTCCCGCTGGATCCCGTGACCGTGGGCATGCGCTCCTTCCTGCTGCTGTGGGGCCCGTCCGGGACCGTCCAGGGCCTGGCGATGCCGCTGGACTGACACGTCGAGGCGCACCTCCGCTACCGTGCAGGCCACACGGGGCAAGCAGGAGGTGGACGCGCGCATGGACACGAACCAGCCCAAGGGGCCGCTCTGGGGGCCCGGCGCGACACCGCCGCCCGGGCAGCAGCCGTGGCCGCAAGCCGCTCCGCCCCCGATGCAGCCGGCACAGGCCGTACCGCCGCCCCTCTGGGCCGCCCCGGCAGACCCGGCATCGATGCCACCCGCCTACCACGGCACGGGACCCGCCGGCACATTCGCCCTCCCGGCTGCCGACGCTGATGGTGACGGTGACGCGGACGGCGGGAGCCACCGCGGCGTCGCGGTCCTGCTTGCCGCCACCGCCACGATCGCGGCGCTCGTCAGCGCCATCGCCACGGGCACCGCCAGCGACGCTGGGGACGCCTGGCAGTCCGCGCTGCGGACCGACGTGCAGCGCTCCGCGGCCGCCAACGTGGCGCTGAGCTCCCTCTACCAGGGCGAAGTGCCGACCGCCGTTGAGGCCATCGGCCTCCGGATCCAGGAGGCCCAGCTGCGCACCGCCGCCGGGGCCGCGGCCGGCGACACCGCCACGGTGCTGACCGAGGAGGCGGACACGCGCGCCGGCGTCCTGCAGGCGCTGGGCACCACCGTCGATCTCACGAAGCCGGACTACGCCCTCCCGGGCGGCGGCGTGGACCTGGGCAAGCGGCTCGCTGCGATCCGCGCCGCGGACCCGGACATGGTGGCGCTGGACCCGGACACCATCCAGGCGAAGGGTGATGCGCTGGCCATCAAGGCCTTCCTGCTCTCCCTGGCGCTGGTCCCGCTCGCACTGGCGGCGCTCTTCGGCGCCCTCGCGGAACCCTTCCACGAGCACCGGCGGGCGTTCCTGGCGGTGGGCACCGTGGCCCTCGTGACCGGTGTCCTCATCGCCGCCGGCGTGGCGGTGCTGGCATGAGCGCGCCCGTGGGCACCGCCGCCCAGGCGACGCCCGCCGCCCGCAGGGCCGCAGCACGCCGCCGCTTCGACCGGATCGCCGCCGGCCTCATCGGCGCCGTGGCCATCCTCGCGGCCATCTTCGCGCTGGAGCAGGCCTGGTTCGGGCTCGAGAGCACCCGCGCCCAGGTCAACGCGGCGCGCCTCTCCACGGACGCCACGGCGAAGCTTGGCGCCACGTCGCACCTCGTCAATGCGTCGGTGGTCGCCCAGCAGCGCTGGGTCCTCCTGGGTATGGAGGGCATCGCCCGCCAGATCGCAGGGACGTCCGCGGGCGACGGCATCACCGCCCAGATCGGTGCGGCGCAGCAGGCGGCATCGGAGCAGTACAGGGCCGCCATAGACGAGACCGTCTCGTCAGCGGTCAGGGGCCTGGACCCGTACATGCACCGGCTGCTCTCCGCCACCAACGACAGCATCTCCGCCGAGGTGGAGAACCAGAACACCGAGGTGGACGCGGCTGCCGACGCGGGCGCCAGGGCGCAGCGCGCGGTCCTCGGCCTGTCCATCACCACGCTCGCCGGCGTCCTCGCGGGCGTCGCGGCGGTCCTGGGCGTGGGCAGGGCGGGCTGGGGGACACTGGGCGCTGCCTGGCTCGCCGGGGCCGTTGCCGCCATCACCGCGGTGCTCGTGCTGCTCTGATCCGGTCGGGCCGCCCGCCGGTCGCAGACCGGCCGCCCGGAGCACCCGCAGCCAACCGTCGCGGACACGTCGAAGGCCCCTCCGGGAGGAGGGGCCTTCGTGTTGCGCGGGGTTCGGTTGGGGCCGGCCGGGGGCCGGCCCGCGGGGGTGGAAGCCTAGCGGCGGGTCGCCTTGGAGGCGCTGCGCGGCCAGAGGACGAAGCCGGCGATCGTGAGCAGGATGCCCGCGGCCGCGAGGATCCGGCCGATGGCGGAGCCGATGGTGCCGCCCTGGGCACCGAGCGTGTCGGTGTCCGGGATCTGGCCGTCCACGATCGCGAGGACGAAGACGTAGGGCGCGGAGCCGTTGTCGTTGCTCGCGGTGACCGTGAAGCTGTACTCGCCGGGGGTGGTGGGCGTGCCGCAGATCTGGCCCGTGACCGGGTCAAGCGTCAGGCCGGGCGGCAGGGTGCCGTCGGTGACCTCGTAGGTGGGGGCCGGCTCGCCGGTCGCACCCACGGAGCCGCACCACTCCTGGTCCGTCTTCGGGTTGTCCTGGTCGTCGATGGGCGTGATGTCCGTCCAGTCGGGGCTGCCCTCGACGCCCGGCGTGAAGAACGCCGAGAGGCTCCAGGGGCCCTGGCCGATGCCGTTGATAGCCACGACCTGCACCTCGTACGTGGTGCCGTTGGTCAGGCCGGTGATGTCGTGAGGGCTGTTGACCTCGGTCTCCTCGGTCCACGCGTCGTCGCCGGCGCCCAGCTCGCGGTACCGCAGGGTGTAGCTGATGATCGGCGAGCCGCCGAGCTCCGTCGGCGGGTTCCAGGTGATCGTGCCCATCGTGTCGCCCTTGGCGGCGCTGGTGATCACCGGGGCGTTGGAGATCGTTGCCTGCTCCGGCACGGAGCCGTCGCGCATGCGGAAGCGGAAGCGGCCGGCGATGTCGCTGTTGAGGTGACCCTGGTTCAGCGGGTGGTCGCCGTCATCGGCGAGGTCCCAGGTGCTGCGGCCGTTGTAGACCGTGCCGTCATCGCCAATGATGGATGCGTAGGTGACGTCGCCGGTGTCCGGATCCACGGTCCCAAGACCGACGGGCACGCACCCGTAGTCCGGATCCTCGCAGTCGTACCCGTTGTCCGATCCCTCTTCGGCCTGGGAGACCGCGCCGTAGTTGACGATGATGTCAACGTCGTCGCCGGCGTCGTCATCGATGTCCACGAGCATGATCTGGAACGTGTTCCAGTTCGTCTTGTAGGTCTCCGCGTGGTAGTCCTGGCTGTTCATCCAGGTCGCCACGAAGGCGTTGTGGCCCTCGAACGTGGTGCGACCCCAGTAGAAGAGGTCACCGGACCGGTCGGGGGACCAGCTGCTGTCGTACTCGAAGAGGTCGCGGTTGTCGAGGTCCAGGCCGAACGCCACGACGCCCGGGTACCCGTCCAGCACTTCCTCGAGCGGGTCGTTGTACTGGTCTGAGCCGCCGTCGAAGCTGATGGAGCCGTTGGAGTTGACGAAGACGTCGCTGTAGGTGGTGCCGAAGAAGTTGACGTCGAAGCCGATGGGGAAGCCGGTGTCGCTGTCCTCGCCCTCGGGGCCAACCCAGCAGTCGTCGCAGATGAAGCCCTGGCGCTGGCTGTAGACGCTCCCGAAGTCATCCTCGTAGACGGCTGCCCAGTCGGCGGGAACCAAGTCCGCAGCCCAACCGTGCGCCTCGTCGTTACCGCAGCCAATGGGCGTGCCATCAGCATTCAGGATCACGGGCGACACGTACGCCGCATCCGTGTAGTCCAGGCAGCCACGGCTGGTGCCGAAGACGGAGAAGTCAGCGGTAGAGTCGCCCGGCAGATACGCCTCCGTCTCCGCGGACACCGCCTGGATCTCGCAGTAGCCCTCGGCCAGCCCGGAGACCTCACCGCTCACCGAGTCCACGGAGCAGATATCGGGCGTGAGGCTGGAGTAGCTGATGGCACCGTCGCCGTCCGTGAACGCGGTCACGGTGATCGAGCCGCCCACGAGCATCATGTACGGGTAGTAATCGAACCACACGTCCGGGTAGTCCGTGGCAACGGCCGGGACAACGACGGGTGCGGGCTCTGTGGCAGCCGGCACCTCGGGGGCGGGCGTCGGGTCAACCGGCTCCGGCGCCGCCTCGGCAACCACGAGCGTCCCTGCGGCAACGCGGGCGAGGTCGTCCGCGCAGGCGAGACCGGACACGCCCACGAGCAGGTCGTAGGAGCCTGCGGCAGGGGCGGTGAAGGTGATGGTGGCGTGGAGCAGGTCGCCGTCCCAGGTGCCCGCGGCCTCGAGCGGGGTCACCGCGGAGAGCGGGGTGTCGGAGCCCGCGGCCCAGACCGCACCCAGCAGGAGCGACGTGCCGTCGGCAGCGGCGCCCTTGTCCGGGCAGGTGAGCGAGACGTCCACGCTCACCGCGTCGCCCGGGGCGGCCGCGGTGGTGCCGAGGCTCGCGGCGAGGCTGCCGTCACCCGAGGCGCCATAGGCGGCGGCCGGCATCAGCTGGGCGACGAGCAGGAGCATCGTGCCCAGCATGACGAGCAGCCGCGACAGGCGGCTGGACCGGCGCCCCGGGGCGCTCGTGGACGCTGACATGCGCAACACGCATCCTCCTCGCGCGGGACCTCGCCCGCGACCTGGTCTGCGGCTCGTCGTCCGTCAGGCAAGCGGACGTGCGGCCGGAAGTCGCGCCCGCCGGGCAGGCGGGCGGCGCTTGTCAGGAGGATCGTGGAGGTCCGGCCCCACAGGCAGTACCGGCAAAGGTCCTACCGGACTCCCCTGAATCGGGGCCCTGAACGAGTGCCGTGGCCGTCCCCGTGGACGACGTGGTAGCAGCCCCACACCGGGGGCCGGGGACACCTGCGAAACTGCCCGCATGCGCACCATCGACTGGGCTGACGGCCAGATCCACCTCATCGACCAGACC
>CAIYZX010000496.1 GCA_903930745.1 uncultured Chloroflexota bacterium
CGGACACCAGACCCGCCGCTGGAACCCGAAGATGAAGCCCTTCATCTTCGCCGAGCGCAACGGCATCCACATCATCGACCTGGCCCAGACGGCCAAGCGGCTCGAGGTCGCCCTCGCGTTCGTGTCCGACACCGTCGCCCGTGGCGACAGCGTTCTCTTCGTCGGCACGAAGAAGCAGGCGCAGGAGCCGGTGATGCAGGAGGCCATCCGCTCCGGCCAGCCGTTCGTCACCAAGCGCTGGCTCGGCGGCATGATGACCAACTTCGTCACCATCCGGAAGCGCGTCGCGCTCATGGAGCAGCTGGAGGCCCGCCAGCTGAACGGAGACTTCGAGCGCCTGCCGAAGAAGGAGGCCGCCCTCCTGACGGAGGAGCTGAACAAGCTCCAGGCCACCCTCGGGGGCATCCGCAAGATGAAGCGCCTCCCGGGCGCCGTCTTCATCGTTGACCCGCACCGCGAGCGCATCGCCGTGACGGAGTCCAACAAGCTTGAGATCCCGGTCGTGGGCACGGGCGACACCAACGTCAACCCGGACGAGATCGACTTCATCATCCCGGCCAACGACGACGCCATCCGCTCCATCCGGCTGCTCTGCCAGCTGGTCGCGGATGCCGCCATCGAGGGCTCCCGCGAGCGCGCCGCGCGCACGTCCGTGGAGCCCGAGGTGGTCGAGGCGCCGGCCACCGCCGCGGAGCCGGAGTTCGACGAGTCGGCCGCCGCGGACCTCGTGGCGCAGCTCGCCGCCGGCGGGACGCTCTCGTTCGACCCGGACCTGGACGACGACCTGCTGCCCGGCGCCCCCAAGGGGGACGAGCCGGCCGCGGGCTGACCCCGCTGCACGGGGCGGTCGCCAGGCGCCCGCCCCGTGATCCCGCCCGGACCGCATCCGGAGTCCGGCGCGGCCAATCGAGAACCCCGGCGCGCGACAACGGCGCGTGCCCGGCACCTGACAGGAGCTACCACCCATGGCGATCACGGCCGAGGCCGTCAAGGACCTGCGAGAGCGCACCGGCGCGGGCATGATGGACTGCAAGCGCGCCCTCGAGGAGACCAACGGGGACGTGGAGCAGGCCGTCAAGAACCTGCGCGAGCGCGGCCTCGCCGCGGCGGCCAAGAAGGCCGGCCGCGACGCCCGCGAGGGTCTCGTCTCCAGCTACATCCACACCGGCGGCCGGGTCGGCGTCCTCATCGAGGTCAACTGCGAGACGGACTTCGTCGCCCGCACGGACGAGTTCCAGCGCCTGGTGCGCGACCTCGCGATGCAGGTCGCCGGCCTCGGCGCCCTGTACGTGGACGTGGACCGCATCCCCGAGGCGGCGATCGCGGCCAAGAAGGCGGCCCTCGCCGCCGACGAGTCCGTGGCGAGCAAGCCAGAGGCGATCCGCGAGAAGATCGTGGAGGGCCAGCTCCAGAAGTGGTACAAGGAGATCTGCCTCTTCGAGCAGCCCTTCCGCGATGAGGATCGCAACGTGCGCGCGCTCGTGACCGAGAAGATCGCCACCATCGGCGAGAACATCCGGGTCCGCCGCTTCGTCCGGTACGCCCTCGGGGAGGAGATGTGACCGACGCCGGTCGTGGAGCCGGCGGGCCCGTGGTGCCGTTGACGGCATCGGGAGCCACGCCGCTCCGCTACCACCGGATCCTGCTGAAGCTCTCCGGCGAGGCCCTCCTCGGAGAGCGCCAGTACGGCGTGGATCCGAAGTTCTGCGCGTTCGTCGCCCAGCAGGTGGCCTCCGTGCACGCAATGGGCGTGCAGGTCGGCATCGTGGTGGGCGGCGGCAACATCTTCCGTGGGCTGGCCGCCTCGGCCCGAGGCATGGATCGCGCCACCGGCGACTACATCGGCATGCTGGCGACCGTCATGAACGGCCTGGCCCTGCAGGACGCCATCGAGCGCGTGGGGATCCCTGTCCGCGTGATGTCGGCCATCGCCATGAACGAGGTCGCAGAGCCGTACATCCGCCGCCGCGCGGAGCGCCACCTCGAGAAGGGCCGCGTGACCGTCTTCGTGGCGGGCACCGGCAACCCCTACTTCACCACGGACACGGCGGCGGCCCTGCGCGCCGTCGAGATCGGCGCCGAGGTCCTCCTCAAGGCCACCAAGGTGGACGGCGTCTACACCGCCGACCCCATGAAGGATCCGGCCGCCACCCGGTACGACCACCTGACGTACCAGGATGTCCTCCGTGACCAGCTGGGGGTCATGGACGCGGCCGCCGTCTCGCTGTGCAGCGAGAACGGTCTGCCGATCGTCGTCTTCGACCTCAACGCCCCCGACAACATCACGAAGGTGGCCCGCGGCGACCGCGTGGGCACCCTCATCTCCGCGTAGCCCGGAGGAGCCAGGCATGAC
>CAIYZX010000497.1 GCA_903930745.1 uncultured Chloroflexota bacterium
CGGCCGGGGCCACGCGGGCCTGGCTGAAGGACGATCCGCTGATGGACTGGCTGAACCGGTTTGGGGATGCCAAGGGGTTCCTGCGGGATGACGCGGACCCGGCGTGGGACGCGCGCACGGACTTCACGACGTTCATCTGGGAGATGGGGAGCCGCTTCGAGGCGGAGGTGATGCGGCTCATCGGGCTTCGGCTGCCGGTGACGGTCATCGCTCGGGAACGGGGAGACGCCCGGGATCCCGAGAAGGCCCGCGAGACGCGCGAGGCGATGCGGCGCGGGGACCCGGTGATCGCGCAGGCGGTGCTGCGGAACCCGCAGACGCGGACCCACGGGGTGGCGGACCTGCTGGTCAGGAGCGACCGGCTCAATGACCTGGTGCCGGGAACCCTGCGGGACGAGGAGGCGGCCGCGAACGCCCCGGCGCTGGGCGAGCAGCCGTGGCACTACCGCGTCATCGACATCAAGTTCAAGGGCCTCTCGGTGGACCACCAGGGCCGCGCGCGGTCAGAGCACCTCGTGGCGGAGATGGCCCAGGTCTGGATCTACAACGAGGCGCTGGCGCGGATCCAGGGGTACGCGGCGCCGTCCGGGTACCTGTTGGGGCGGCACGCGGGCGGGCACGGCGACCGGCGGAACTGCTTCGATCGGCTGGCCGGGGTGGACCGCGATGCCACGATGGACCAGGCGGGCCAGGTGCCCCTGCGCGGCAGGGTGGAGGGTGCGCTGGCCTGGGTCAGGTGGCTCGTGGCGGAGGGCGCGACCTGGGAGGTGCTGCCGGTCCCCACGGTGCCGGAGCTCTACCCGGACATGGACAACGACGCGGACAGCCCGTGGCACGGGGCGCGGACGCGCATCGGCCGGGAGCTGGGCGAGCTCACGATGCTGTACGCCACGAAGCCGAAGCACCGGCGGGCGGCGCACGCGGCCGGGGTCTTCCGATGGGACGATCCGCGGGTCACGGCGGAGCTCCTGGGCACGTACGAGAAGGCGCGCGGGACGTTCGAGCGGATCCTGGACGCCAATCGGCGGGTGCCGGCGGTGGTGCTGCCGGAGCGGATCGGCGGGGCCTCCGGTTCGGCGGGGGAGGCCGAGGCCGAGGCCGAGGGTGGCGCCGACATCGATGCCGCGTGGCGGACCCCGGCGCCGGTGGAGCTCTACGTGGACTTCGAGACCATCACGGGCGTCTACGACGACTTCACCCGGATGCCGCTGGCCGGCGGGCGCTCGCTGATCTTCCAGGTTGGCGCGGGCTGGTGGGAGGGCGACCGGTGGGCGTTCCGCCAGTGGACGGCGGGCCGGCTGACCGATGCCGATGAGGCCGATGTCATCGACGGGTTCCTGGCCTGCATCTACGAGCTGCTGGCGGTCCGTGGTGCCACCCTGGACGACCTGCGGCTGGTCCACTGGGCCAGCCACGAGCCGGACACCTACGAGCGGACCGTGGACTCCGCGTGCGCCCGGCACCCGGACCACGCGTGGCCCAACCTGCCCTGGTTCGATGCCCTGGAGCGGATCATCCACCGCGGGCCCGTGGCGATCGCCGGACAGCTGAACTTCGGGCTGAAGTCCGTGGCGAAGGCGATGCATGCCGCCGGGCTGATCGAGACCACGTGGGCCGAGGGGCCCGGCGACGGGATGGGCGCGATGGTTGGCGCGATCCGCTGCGACACCGAGGCCGCGCGCACCGGCGGGTCCATGCGGGACGACCAGCTGATGCAGGACATCGGGAAGTACAACGAGGTGGACTGCCGGGCCATGGCCGAGGTGGTCCGCTGGCTCCGCGCAAACCGCTAGCGCCTGGTCGCGGCTCCGGCCGCCCGCCGTTCGCCGGCCGCGGCCCCGGCCCCGCGCCATCCCGGCCGTGATCGGCCGCAGCGATACTTTTCGGGCTGTTGGCGCAGGTTGATCGCTGCTGGAGATCAACGCGACCGGTTCGGCCGGGTTTCGGGCTTCGGTGGGGTGGTCTGGCGTCGGAATGATCGCCACGGGCCTTCAGATCGACGCGAATGCCGGAAATCAATCGGCGCCACCGATCATGTGCGTGGCAAGGCGTTTCCGGCGGTGTATCTGTCAGATAGCCATCACGGCTACGTGACATAGCCGACATGCCGCACTGAGCAAGGGCCGAGTGAGCCGACTCGCATCCACCGGATCACGCTCGCGGCCGCCCTGTGATTGGCATCCGGATTGATCCCTGCCTGGCTGTGGCAGAACCTGCGGGGTCGCAGACGTACCATGGGGCGATGGTCTGGAAGCCCCGACTCTGGTATTCGCGCAAAATCGCGCCGGGTGTCCGTCTCAACATCGGCAAGACGGGGCTCTCGCTCACGTTTGGCCCAAAGGGGCTGAAGGTGACCATTGGCCACGGCCGCATCCGCAAGACGGTCGGCATCCCAGGGACCGGCCTGTGGTTCTCTGAGGTCACGCCGATCGGTGAGGTACCCAAGACCAGGCGGCCCAGGTCCTCGGCGCCAAGCCCCGGGTATCGCAGCCAGAAGCGATCCAAGCCAGCGCCGATCGTGGTCCCCGAACCCACGGTTCGGCCTCACGATGGCGATGGCGATGGCGTCCTCGAGGCTGACGATTTCCCCGGACGAGAGGCCGGGACCGGCTGGACGCTGCCGCCGCGCGAGCTGCTCGACGCCCCGACGATGGCACCGACGAGCTCCGTCGAAGAGCAGGCGGTCCACGAGCGGAACCAATCCATCATCGTCACGACGCTCGCAGGTTTTGACATCCCCGCAAGGGTCCGGAGGCGGCATCCTGGTCCAGGGGTGACCAAGTACGAGGTCGAGCCGGCGGCGCACATCAAGATCAGTCGCATCGAGGCACTCGCAGACGACCTCGCAATGGCCCTTGAGGTCCGGTCGATCCGGATCGAGGCGCCGATCCCCGGCACGAGCTCCGTTGGCATTGAGATCCCGAACGCCGAGTCCGCCGTCGTCTCGCTGCAGCGCATCCTTGACGAGGTGGGCTTCGCGGCCGGCGGCTCGAAGGTGACGTTCGCGCTTGGGCGGGACTTCGGGGGAAGCCCGGTCGCGGTGGACCTGGCGACGCTCCCGCACCTGTTCATCGCCGGTGCCCCGGGCTCGGGCAAGAGCGTGATGCTGAACGCACTCATCACGAGCATCCTCTGCACCACGACGCCTGATGAAGTCCGGATGGTCTTGGTGGACTGCCGCCGGGTGGAGTTCGCCGCCTACAGCGGCCTGCCGCACCTGCTGCTTCCCGTCATCCACGAGTCGGCGCGGGCCAAGGCCGCCCTGAAGTGGGCCGAGGGCGAGGTTGACCGCCGCTACCGAAGGTTCGCCGGTGCAGCGGCACGGAACATCAAGGCATTCAATGAGAGCCGCGTCGACCCCGCCGATCGAATGCCCTACATCGTCATCGTCATCGACGAGCTGGCCGACCTGCTGATTCCTGGGGGCAGCCATATCGAGGAGGCAATCGTTCGCCTCGCCCTGATGTCGGGCGCGACCGGGATCCACATGGTGCTCGCCACGCATCTCACGTCGCCGGGCGTGATCACGAACATCATCAAGGAGCACATCTCAGGACGTATCGCGTTCGCGGTGAGGAGCCAGGCTGACAGCCGCTCGATCCTCGACGCGCCAGGCGCGGAAGCCCTTGTTGGCCTCGGCGACATGCTCTACCAGCAGCCGGCACCGCGAACCCTGAGGCGCCTGCAGGGGATCCTGGCGTCGGATCGCGAGATCAACCGGGTGTGCGCGCACTGGCGGGACCAGTTGGCGGGTCCTGTCAGCTACGAGGATCTACCCAATGACAGTCCCGACCCTGTCTCGCTGGCCGGGTTCGGCGACGACACGGCCGACCCCCTCCTCCCGGACGCTGTGACGGTGATCCGGGAGTACGACCGCGTGTCGGCCTCCCTGCTCCAACGGCGACTGAAGATCGGCTACGCGCGTGCCTCGGGGCTGATCGGCCAGCTCGAGGCGCGCGGGTACGTCGGAGCGTTTGACGGGTCGAACGCCCGACTCGTCCTCCATGCCGACGATGGAAGTGCTGCTGATCGCCGCACGAGTTGAGACCGGGCATCGCGCTTGGACCGTGCTGAACGAACCCGCGTGCCCGGTGAGCGTCCCCTATGCTGCCGGTATGGACGAAGGGCGGGACCTCGCGCTCGAGGCGGACCAGTCATTGGCGCAGGGTTACGACGGAGCGCGACTGCCGTCTGGTCTGCCCGCACGCGTCTGGATCGCCGACTTCAACGACGTCGTCGACACCGATCCAATGCTGCCGGACGCCATTGCCGCCGTCCTGGAGACGGGAACCGGCGAACTGATCTACCCGCCTGAGATCGCCGAGTCGATCGACGTCAGTGACGCCCGCATGCGGAACATCTTGCCCCAACTCGAGGCGTTCGGAGTTGTCGGTGACCCGACGACGCCCAGTGGTGGGCGTCCCGTCTTCGCGCCAGATGATCTCGACATCCACCGCGAGGCGAGCTCGACCGCATCACTCGACGTCCTTCTCAACCAGCTGCACGACCTGGTGGGCCTCAGTGCCGTCAAGGCCGAGGTCGACGAGATCGTCAAGCTCGACCAGGTCGCAAAGGTGCGGGCATCGCACGGACTCCCGCCGACGCCCACAACGAGGCACCTGGTCTTCGTCGGCAACCCGGGTACGGGGAAGACGACCGTGGCCAGGCTCATTGCCCGCATTTACGCCAAGCTCGGCCTGCTTTCGCGGGGCACCTTCATCGAAGCCACCCGCACAGACTTGGTCGCGGGATACGTCGGGCAGACGTCCGCCCGAACGACGGAGGTGGTTCGACGGGCCGTCGGAGGCGTGCTCTTCATCGATGAGGCATACACGCTGACGAGGCCGGGGTCCGACGCCGACTACGGGAGGGAGGCCGTCGACACGCTGCTGAAGCTCATGGAGGACAACAGGGACGATCTCGCTGTCATCGTTGCGGGGTACCCCGAGGAGATGGCTGGGTTTCTCGACTCCAACCCGGGTCTGCGCAGCAGGTTCCCCCGCACGATCACGTTCGAGGACTACAGCGACGGCGAGCTCGTCCGCCTGCTCGGGGCGTTCGCCGCGGATGGCGAGTATGTCCTCGCGCCCGGCGTGGAAGATGCCGCGAGGGCCTTCTTTCGGTCCGCCGGCCGGGGGCGCGGCTTCGGCAACGCGCGCCTCGCTCGCGACCTGTTTGATCGCATGCTGAAGCGACAGGCCGTGCGTCTTGCAGAGATGCCGGTGCCGGCGCGCGAGGACCTCGTCCTGCTGACGATGGACGACTTGGGCTAAGCGGCCATTGGACCCGCGATCTTCGGGAGGCTGTGCCATACAGGTGGCACAGGGCCCCTGCGATAATCCCCGAGTCGCCAGGAACGGCGATCCGCATCCAGACAGCGTCACAGAGAGACAGCTCACAGACGACGCGGGCAACCACCGGATCCACCCGGGACCGGAACGGTGCCAAGGCTGCAATCGATGCGGTTGGGAGCACCAGCCAGAGCGCGCATGGACCACGTCCCGGGCCGTGCCGTCCCCTGGAGGGTGACACCGGAGCTTGCTGGACAGGAGGTCATGTGAGCCAGGACGGTCAGTACTTCCCCATCCCGCGCCCGGAACGGGTGCCGGAGGATCGGTCGCAGTGGCGGCAGCTGGAGCAGGCGGGCGTATCGCCGGAGATCCTCCAGGTCTTCTCGGACGGAGCGCTGGCGAGGCTGCTGGGGCTGCTCCAGTACGAGTGGCAGGCCAGGTTCAACGTCATGGCGCTGCTGGGGTCCTGGGCAAGCGCCCTGGAGAGCGCGGACCGGGAGGCGGAGCTGGCCGGCAGCGAGCACGAGGGGGCGGAGGCCGAGGTGCGAAGGGCCAGGGCCCTCGCGGAGCTGGGTGAGGGAAGTGCGGCCCTCGCGGCCATTGACCGGGCGGCGGCCCTGGACGCGGAGGGCAGCCTGGCGCTCAATGTTCGGATGACCCGGGCCCTGGTCCTCCTGGCGAACGGCAGGCATGACGAGGCCCTGGGGCTGGTGGACGAGGCCCTCGCGAAGCATCCCTGGTCCGGCGGCCTGCGGCTCTACCGGGCGGACCTGCGGGCCAGGGTGGGGCAGCTGGCCGAGGCGATGGAAGACCTGGAGGTGGGCCTCTTCCTCAGCCCGGAGATGGCGATGACGGTGGCGCGGGACCGGGGCATCGGGCGGCTTGCCGGGGACGCGGAGACGGCACCCAGGTACCGGGAGCTCATGGACGAGGCCCAAAGCCATCGAGCGACCGTCCCGTGGATGGAGGTCCTGGACCCGGACGCGGACGATGACGAGGAGGGCGACAACCGGATGGACCTTGGGGAGGCGGCATGACGGACATGGGAACGGGTCTGCTGGACTGGTACCAGCAGTCATGCGGGATGGAGCCCAACTGGCTGGTTCGGGAGGGGCGCTCCCTCACGTGGTGGCCGCACCAGTTCCGGCAGACCGTGGTGGCGCAGCCGCCGAGGCTGAGTCACGAGGAGCAGGTCACGCGCCTCGTGAGCACCACGCCGCTGGCCGTGAACGTGCCGGACGACGCGCCGCTGGAGCTCCTCATCCGCGCCGGGAACATGGAGGCCTCGTTCTCCGCCCTGGTGTTTGACCCGGTGACGCGCAGCTTCCGCATCGGTCTTGCGGCCAGCTTTCACCAGGGGAACGCGGGCTGGCTCCGGAGCCTGTTCGCCGTGGGCTCTGTCCTGCAGGTGGCGCTCCCGCACGGGATGCCGGCCGACAGCCTGACCGGGAGCCGCATGGGGCAGCCTGACCTGGCGCCGCATCCCCGTTCCGGGCTTCGGGCGTCGCCGGACGAGATGCTCACGCTGC
>CAIYZX010000498.1 GCA_903930745.1 uncultured Chloroflexota bacterium
CGCGCCGAAGAGGAGCGGGACGGCGAGAAGGGCGACGAGCACCCGGCGGCCGATGGAGCGGCGGCCCCGCGGAAAGCGCTGGCGGGTGTCCAGACTGGTCAACGAGCTGGCGTCCTCATCTCTGGCGACCGGACGGGCATGACGTGCTCGCCGGCCACCGGACCTGGCGCCGCCCCGAGGGCACATCCCGAGACGACCTGAACCGGTGTTCGATCCGCAGTTTAGCAGCGCGGGCAACCCGCGCCCGGATTCCGCCCCTGGCGAACGGGGGCCGCACGGGCAGGCCCACCGCCCCGGACATGGAACGGCCCGGGTCCGCAGCTACCGCGGACCCGGGCCGTTCACCCGTTGTCAGGCTGCGAGACGCCCCATCGGGACGTCAACGCGTCAGGGCATCCAGGCGCTCCAGACGTCCTGGTGGCCGTCGATCCAGACCTTCGCCGCATCAAGCGGGTCCATGTTCTGGTTCGTGATGAGGTCCGCCACCTGGTTCTGGTCCGCGTTGGTCCAGTTGAAGTTCTTGATGAACGTCTGGGCGTCGCCGCCCTCGTCCAGCCACGCGGTGCGGGCGATCTTGTTCAGCGTGTACGCCGGGTAGTCGCAGGCAACCTTCTTGAGGTCCGCATCGCAACCCTCGGTCCAGGCGGGCAGGTCAACGTGGACCAGCTTGATCTGGGCCTGGAGCCACTGCGGGTCGTAGAAGTAGCCGATGAGCGGAGTCTGGTTCTTGTCGGCCTGCTGGTAGGCGGTGATGGACGCCGCCTCGGAGCCGGAGAAGACCACCTTGAAGTTGAGGCCAAGGTTGGTGATCAGCGCCTCGTCGTACTGGACGAACGTGGGATCCGCGCCCAGGAACTGGCCCTTGTCGCCGGACTCCGTGGTCTTGAACAGGTCCGCGTACTTGTTGAGGTTCTCCCAGTTGGTGATGTCCGGGTACTTCTCCGCCATCCAGCCGGGAACGTACCACCCGATGATGCCCTGCACGCCCACCGGCCCCACGTCCGTGGCCAGCTTGTCCTCGGTGATGTACTTCTTCTCGAGATCCGGGTGGCCCCAGTTCTCGAGGATCACGTCAACCTCGCCGGTCTCGAAGCCCTGCCAGGCGACCTCCTCGGCCAGGGTGTTCGTGGCGACCTCGTAGCCCATCTGCTGCAGCAGGCACTGCGCCACGGCGACGTTCGCCTCGGCGCCCACCCACTGGTTGATCATCAGCTGGACCTTGCCCTTGTCGCCGGCGCCCTCGCAGGTCGCGGCGGCCGGAGCCTCCGTCGCCGGGGCCTCGGTGGCGGCCTGCGACTCGGCGGGCGCGCCGGTGGCCGGAGCCTCCGTCGCGGGGGCGGCGGTGGCGGGCGCCTCGGTGGCGCCGGAACCCTTCGCGCAGCCCGTGACGACCACGGCGGCCATCGCGAGCCCCAGGAGCATCCGCCTCTTCGTGTGCTGCATCAGTGCGTCTCCTCCATTGCCGCCGGGCTCAGCCGGCGTCCTCTCTGGTGCCGGAACGCCGACCACCGGCGCCCTGCGTGATGCGGTCCAGCAGGATGCCCAGGAGCACGATCCCCACGCCGGCCGCGAGGCCCTTGCCGAAGTCCTTGCCCTGGGCGAACCCGGTGATGACGTCATAGCCCAGCGCGCCCGCGCCCACGAGCGCTCCGATGACCACCATGGAGAGGACCATCACGATCCCCTGGTTGGCGGCCAGCAGCAGCGCGCGCCGGCTCATGGGCAGCTGCACCTTCCAGAGCAGCTGGTTGGGCGTTGCCCCCGCCGCCGTTGCGGCCTCGATGACCGTGGCGGGGACGGAGCGGATGCCCACGTCCACCAGGCGGATGACCGGCGGCAGGGCGTAGATGATGGATGCCACGATGGCGGTGAACCGTGACGGGGTGAAGAGCGCGAGGGCGGGGATCAGGTAGACGAACGCCGGCATGGTCTGCGCCGCGTCCAGGAATGGGCGGAGGCCGGCGCGGAACCGGTCGTGGCGGGCGGTGAGGATTCCCACGAACAGGCCGATGCCCAGCGTGAGCAGTGTGCCCACCACCACGTTGGCCATGGTCTGCATGCCGTGCTCCCAGAGGCCCAGCACGATGATCAGGATCTCGCAGGCGGCCACCACGATGGCGGCGCGGCGTCCGGAGACCAGCCAGGCCAGGCCCGCGAGCACCAGCGCCACGATGGGCACCGGCGTCTCCACCAGGATGGACTCCAGCGGGTTCAGGACGACGATGGTGATGAGGTCCTTGAAGCCGATGGTGACGGGCTGGAACGTGTCCGTGAACCAGCCCACCGCCCCGTTGACCAGGTCCCGCGAGGAGAACATGAGGTTCTTGGGAAACTTGGCGGCGTCGATGAACGCGGGCGCGGCGAGCCCCGCCACGATGGCCAGGATCGGCAGGATGACGGTGACGAGGCGCCCGCCCTTGCGCGGGTGCTGGGCACGGATCCGCGGGTCCAGCCACTCGTCGATGGCGGAGGTCAGGCGGTCCAGGACAATGGCCAGGATGACGATGGCGATGCCGGCGTCGAACGCGCCGCCCACGTTGACCTTGGACAGCTCGCGCTGCAGGTTCCGGCCCAGGCCCGGGGCGCCGATGAGGGACGTGATGACCACCATCGAGAGGGCCAGCATGATCGTCTGGTTGACCGCGAGACCCAGGGCCCGGCGCGACAGCGGCAGCTGGACCTTCGTCAGCACCTGGCGCTCCGTGGCGCCCAGGGAGCGGGCGGCCTCCACGGACGCGGGCGCCACCTCCCTGATGCCCAGCGCGGTGATCCGGATGGCGGCTGGGACGGCAAAGATGAGCGTGGCCACCGTGGCGGGCGCCGTGCCGATCTTGAACAGGAGGGTGATCGGCGTCAGGTACGCGATGGTGGGCATGATCTGCATGAAGTCCAGCACCGGCGACATGGCGGCGGCCACGCGCGCGTTCCGCCCGGCCCAGATGCCCAGCGGGACGCCGATGACGAGCGCCAGCAGCACTGCGGCGAGCATGATCGCGAGCACCTGCATGCTGGGCTCCCAGAGGCCCAGGGCACCAAGGGACGCGAGGCCGAAGCCCGCGAAGAGGCCCAGCCAGAGGCTGCCGAAGGCGAACCCGATGGCGGTGGCGATCCCGATGACGCCGGGCCAGCCCAGCATCGCGAGCAGCTCGTCGAAGGCGCCAACAAGGTCGTTGATCCCGTTGCGGACCACTTCGAGGAGCTCGCGGTGGTCGCCCACCCAGTCGCGGACGCCGTTGAGGGCGTTGAAGAGGTCGTAGTCGTCGTTGTGGGGCAGCGTCATGACGCCGCGCAGCAGCGCCCAGCCCACGACGAGGACCAGCGCGAGGGCGATCCCCACGGTCCGGCGGCTCACGCTGATGCCCACGCTCCGGCTCGCGGAGGCGACTGCCATCAGGCGGCGTCCGGCTCGAAGCCGGCGATGGCGCCGAGGATCTGCGTGCGGTCCACCATGCCCACGAGCTTCCCGTCCTGGACGACACGGATGGGCCTGGAGGTCTCCGCGGCCGCGTGGACGGCGTGGCGGATCACGGTGGAGGCATCGAACTCCGGGCCGTCCAGCGCGTCCGTCTCACGGACCTCGCGCTTGATCCAGCCCAGCGTGAGGACGTAGGACTTGGGGACGTCCTGGACGAAGTCCGCGACGTAGTCGTCCGCGGGCGCGCCCACGATCTCCTCCGGCCGGCCGACCTGGACGATGGCCCCGTTGCGCATGATCGCCACGTGGTCGCCCAGCTTGAGCGCCTCGGACAGGTCGTGGGTGATGAAGACCATCGTCTTGCCCACCTCGTGGTGGAGACGGATGACCTCGTTCTGCATGTCGCGGCGGATGAGCGGGTCCAGGGCGCTGAACGGCTCGTCGAAGAAGAGGACCTCCGGGTCCACGGCGAGGGCGCGGGCGAGGCCAACGCGCTGCTGCATGCCGCCGGAGAGCTGGTCCGGGTAGCGGTCCGCCTGGCCGTCCAGGCCCACGAGGCCCAGGAGCTGGGCGGCGCGATCGCGGCGCGCCTTGCGGTCCTCGCCCCGGACCTCCAGGCCGAACGCAACGTTGTCGATGACGCGCCGGTGCGGCAGCAGACCGAAGTGCTGGAAGACCATTGACATCCGGTGGCGCCGCAGCTCCCGGAGGCGGGAGGCGCTCGCGGTGCGGATGTCCTCGCCGTCCAGCAGGACCTGGCCGGCCGTGGGCTCGATGAGGCGGGTCAGGCAGCGGATCAGCGTGGACTTGCCGGAGCCGGACAGGCCCATGACCACGAAGACCTCGCCCGGGCGGACGTCGAACGAGACGTCGCGGACGGCGATGTTGGACCCGTGCTGCTCGCGCAGCTCGTCACGGCTGAGACCGGCCAGCGGCGTGCCGATCACCTTGTGCTCCGCGGGGCCGAAGACCTTCCAGAGGCCGTTGACGCTGATCGCGGCCTTGCCATCCGCGTTCGCGGCGCGCGGCGGCGCGGCAGTGCCAAGCGGCGCGGGGGCGGGGAACTCGGCGGTCACGCGGACCTCCGGCGGGTGCGCGGGGACGTGGGTGCCTGCGGCACGGGTCTGGCTCCTCCTCCAAACCCCACGCGGCGGCTGCTCCGCGTGAGTCCGCCCAGTATGACGGGGCCGGGCTCGCGTGTCGCCTCCTGCTCGCGGGCTGGGACGCGCGCGGCATCCGGCGGGCGCAGGGCCTGCGGGTCAGGCGCCCGGCATCTCCACGTCCACGCCCAGGCGGGCCCCAAGGCGCCCCATGGCGGTGGCCAGCTCGCCGTACCCGGTGCGCCGGTGCTCGAAGGCCAGGCCCAGGCGGTCCGCGGCGGCGCGCGCCCTCGCCATCAGGTCCTCGTCGTCACGCTGGGAGAGGTAGACGAGGCGGCTGTAGTTGGAGAAGTAGAGCTCCGCCAGGTCCGGTCGGGTGTCCATGCCCAGGCCGCGGATCACGAGGCTCTCGAAGCTCCGGGCCAGGAAGTCCGTGAGATAGAAGGTGCCCGGGTTCTCATCGTGGATCGCCTGCCACTCCGGCAGGCCGGCGTAGAACGCGTAGCAGTGCGCCCCCGGCAACCGGTCCACGCCGTGCCGTTCCAGGACCGTGTCCAGCGCCCCCGCCGTGCCGCAGTCCGCGTAGGCCAGGAACGTGTGCTCGTAGCCGTCCTTGAGCTCGTCCAGCGCCCGGTCCACCTCCGCGGGGATCTCGCCCGGGAGGTTGTGCAGGGACGCCGGGAGACACCGGACCTCCACGTGGTCCAGGCGGTTGACCCGGACCAGCTCCAGGAGCTCCTGCGCCAGGGCGCCGCAACCAAGGACCAGCGTGGTGGCGCCGTCGCGCGGCGGCCGCGCGGGCGTGCGGGGACGATCGTCGGCGGAGGGCGCGGCGGCGCGGCGGCGGGAGCGGACGCGCGAGGGGCGCGGCGAGGGAACGGCCATGGGACCCGTATGGTGCGCCATCCGGGCGATTCCAGCCCGCACGACCCTGCCCTGGCACCATGCTAGATTCCCACGGATGCCTCACCGGGGACTTCCCGCAGAGCCCGAGAGCGAGTTCGCCCCGCAGCACGTCGTCCTGCCGGAGGCGATCTTCGTGTCAGGCGTGCCGCGAAGTGGGACCACCCTGGTCCGTGAGATCCTCGGCAAGCACTCCCTCGTAGCCATCGCCACCGAGAACCACTACATGGGCTACCTGGTGCCACGGCCCGGCGCCCGTCGCCTCGTGGTCCGGTGGGGGGACCCGCACGATGACGCTGCCATTCAGCGGATGCTGGACCAGCTGTACCGGGAATCCACGGACAACCCGTTCAACCGCCGCGGCGCGTTCTGGAAGTGGATCCGGCGCAACGTGTCGCGACCGGTGGCAGAGCAGGACCTGCTGGCCACGGATCGCTCCGAGGCCGAGCTCTACCGCGCGTTCCTGCGCATGTACGCTCGGCAGCTTGGCAAGATCGTGATCGGCGAGAAGACGCCGGCGCACATCGCCTGGGCACACGAGCTGCTCGCCTGGTACCCCACGGCGCGGGCGGTCCACGTGCTCCGCGACCCGCGGGCCGTCTTCACCTCCGAGCTCAAGCGGCGTACCACGGGTGCGGTGGAGCCCGCGTACCGTCTCCTGGCACGGCTTCCGCCGGTGCTCCACGTCTGGGTCGCCATCCACGTCGCGTGGACATGGAACCGGGCCGTCGGGGCCCACCGCAACCTGGCGGCAGGCCACCCCAACCGCTACATGCTCCTCCGATTCGAGGACCTGGTGAGCGACCCGGACACGCGGATCCCCGCCCTCTGCCGCTGGCTTGGCCTGGAGTTCGAACCCGAGATGATGGAGCAGGAGGTGGTCTCCCGCGGCGATCACCAGGGCGAGACGGGTTTCGACCGGGGCGCGGTGGACCGGTGGCGGACCCGGATGCTGCCCCGGAACGAGCGGCTGATCTGCTGGCTGGTGGGCGGGCGGCTCACGGAGATGGGGTACCGGCGCTAGGCGGCCAGACCGTCTCTCCGGCGGGACACCACGGCATCGATCGGCCCGCGCGGGACAGCGCACTCCATCTCGGACAGCGCTGTCCAGCCCAGGCCGGCTCGCCTTGGAGGAGGATCATCCATCTACCCGACCCCCAAGGGTCTGGTAGATCGTTGTGGGGTCCTGGGTCGGCGGACCCGGCGGTCAGGCGTTCTCGCGCCGGAACCAGGCCGGATGCTCCGGCGCCAGCGGCGTGTTGCCGAGGACCAGGTCCGCGGCCTTCTCGGCCAGCATCATGACCGGGGCGTAGATGTTGCCGTTCGTGACGTACGGCATGGAGGACGCGTCCACCACCTTGAGGCCCTCCACGCCACGCACGCCCATGGTGAGCGGGTCCAGGACGGACATCTCGTCCGTGCCCATGCGCGCCGTGCAGGAGGGATGGAGCGCGGTCTCGCCGTCCTTCGCCACCCAGGCCAGGATCTCCTCGTCCGTGGCCACCTTGGGCCCGGGTGAGGTCTCGCCGGCGTTGAACGGCCCGAAGGCGGGCTGGTTCAGGATCTTGCGGGCGGTGTGGATGGCCTCCACCCACTCGCGCCGGTCCTGGTCCGTGGACAGGTAGTTGAACCGGAGCGCCGGGTGCACGGTGGGGTCCGTGGAGGTGATCTTCACGGAGCCGCGCGCATCGGAGTACATGGGCCCGATGTGGACCTGGTACCCGTGCCCGCCGGACGGCTTGGAGCCGTCATACCGGATGGCCAGCGGCAGGAAGTGGAACATCAGGTTCGGGTACTTCTCGTGCTCGTTGGAGCGCGCGAAGCCGCCGGCCTCGAAGTGGTTGGTGGCACCCGGACCCTTGCGCAGGAAGAGCCACTGGAAGCCGATCCACGGCTTGCGCCAGTCCTCCAGCGCCGGCTGCATGGAGACCGGCAGCTTGCACCCGTACTGGACGTAGACCTCCAGGTGGTCCTGCAGGTTCTCGCCCACGCCCGGGACGTTCGCGACGGGCTTGATGCCCAGCTTCGAGAGCTCCTCCGCGTTGCCCACGCCGGAGAGCTGCAGGAGCTGCGGAGAGTTGAAGGCGCCGCCCGCGAGGATCACGGTGCCGCCCATCGCCTGGCTCGTCTCGCCCTTGCGGTTGGTCCACTCCACGCCGGTGGCCCGGGTGCCGTCGAACAGGACGCGGGTGACGAAGGCGCGGGTCTGGACCTGCAGGTTCCTGCGGCTGCCCAGCACCGGGTGGATGTAGGCGCGGGAGGCCGAGAGGCGGCGGCCGTTGCGGATGTTCCGGTCGAAGGCCGCGAAGCCCTCCTGGCGCTCGCCGTTGACGTCCGTGGTCAGGTCATACCCCGCCTGCTGGACGGCCTCGAAGAAGGCGCCGAAGAGCGGGCTGCTGGCGGGGCCGCGCTCCAGGACGAGGGGGCCGGACTTGCCGCGGAACGGGTCCGCGTTGTCCGCGGCCATGCACGATTCCATGCGGCGGAAGTACGGCAGGCAGTGGGCGTAGTCCCACGTCTCCATGCCCGCATCGGCACCCCAGCGCTCGTAGTCCATGGGGTTGCCGCGCTGGAAGATCATGCCGTTGATGGACGAGGAGCCGCCCAGCACCTTGCCGCGGGCGTGGTAGACGCGGCGGCCGCCCATGAAGGGCTCAGGCTCTGACTCGTACTTCCAGTCGTAGTACTTGGAGCCAATGGGGAAGGTGAGGGCCGCCGGCATGTGGATGAAGACGTCCCAGGGGTAGTCCGGACGTCCCGCCTCCAGCACGAGCACGCGGTTGCCCGGATCCGCGCTCAGCCGGTTGGCGAGCACAGAGCCCGCGGAGCCGCCACCAACGATGATGAAGTCGTGCTGCGTCCTGCCCATGGCCGGGATGCTAGCACCGCGTTTTGGGGCCGAACCATGCCGTTCGGACGGGGTCCCGGGGGGCGCTTCGGTCCCGCCCCGGCGCGCCGGCCGTGCCGCCTGCCCTGGGCCTCAGCCGGTGACGAGCAGGGTCCAGAGGGCGCCCAGGATCAGGAAGGGGCCGTACGGGATGAAGTCCCGGAGGGTGATCCGCCGGGCCACCAGCAGCACCACGATGACGATGCCCGCGAGGAGCGCGCCCGCCACGACGCCGGAGAAGAGGCGCAGCGGCCCCGCGATCAGGCCCACCGAGACGAGCAGCTTGACGTCGCCGAGGCCGAAGGCGCCCGCCCCGAACGGGATCGAGAAGGCGAAGAGCGCGACCGGGATCAGGATGGCCGCCACGGCGGCGATGGGCACAAGTCCCGGCGGCACCATGGGGTTGGCGCCGGAGATGGAGAAGACCAGCGCCAGCGGCACCAGCGGGTACGTGATGAGGTTCGGCAGCAGCCGCTGGTCCAGATCCGTGGCGAAGCCCAGCACCAGCGCGGCGATGTAGGCGCCGAAGACCACCTGCACCAGCGGGTCCGAGAACCGCCAGGTGAGGAGGAGGTACGCGCCCGCGGAGACGAGCACCACCACCAGGGTCCGCCAGTCGCGAGCACGGACGGATCCGTCCTCGTGCTCCGGCCAGCGGGCCCCGATGCGGTCTGCGACGTAGCCCCAGAGGCCGCCCGCGATCGCGAGCACCACGGTCACCGGCGTGATCACGGGCGTGCGGCCTTGGGCGTGGGGCTTGGGTGGGTCAGCCGGCGCCGGCGACCGCGAGCTCCACCAGCGTGGCATGTGTCACGCCGTTGGCGCCGCGCGGGGCGAAGGGCATGTTCTTGCGGTAGTACGCCGTCCCGCCGATGTCCAGGTGGGCCCACGGCACGGTCCGGAACTTCTCGAGGAAGAGGCCGCTCTTCACGAGCGACGCCTCCGCGGACGAGGAGTTCACGATGTCGCCGTACCAGCTGTCCAGGTCCGCGAGGTAGTCGCGCAGGAGCGGGATGCGCCAGTAGCGCTCGCCCGCGCGGTCCGCGGCGGCCGCCACCTGGTCCCACCAGGGGTCCGGGGTGGCGAAGGCGCCGGTGACCATGTAGCCGATGGCTCGGCCAACGGCGCCCGTGAGCGTGGCGACGTCCACGAGGTGCGTGGCGCCCAGGCGCTCCGCGTAGGTCATGGCGTCCGCGAGGATCAGGCGGCCCTCGGCGTCCGTGTTGATGATGTCCACCCAGGTCCCGTTGAGCGCCTTGACGATGTCGCCGGGCTTGGTGGCGTTGCCGCCGGGCATGTTCTCGACCGCCGGGGCCACCGCGAGGAGCGGCATGTCCGGGGCGAGGCGCTTGGCGGTGGCGATGGCCGCGATCACGGTGCACGCACCGGTCTTGTCCATCTTCATCTCTTCCATCCGGTCAGCGGGCTTGATGCTGATGCCGCCCGAGTCGAAGCAGACGCCCTTGCCGATGAGGCCGAGGTGGCGGCCGAGCGCGTCCCTCTCGCCCTCGCCCCTGTTGCGCAGGACGATCATGCGGGGCTTGTTCGCGCTGCCGCGGCCCACCGCAAGGAAGAGGTTCATGCCCAGGTCGGCGGCGCGGCCCTCGTCGATCACGTCGATCCAGAGGCCGTGCTCCTCGGCGATCGCCCGCGCCTCGTCCGCCAGCACGGCCGGCGTCACGTCGTTCGCGGAGCGGTTGGCCAGGCGGCGGGCCATGTTCGCGCCCTCGCCCATGATCCGGCCGCGGTCCGCGCCGGCCGCAACGGCCGTGGCCGCGTCGGGGCTCGTGACCAGGACCAGCTCGTCCAGCGCGGGCGGGGCCGCGTCCGTGTCCTCGTGGTAGATCGCCTTGGGCTCGAACCCGCCCTCCACGAGACCGCGAGTGATCGTCTCGGCGGCCACGGCGGCGTCACCGCCCAGGCCCTCCGCCACGGGCGCCAGCCAGACGGCCACGGTGTGGACGTCGCGCTTCACCAGCCGGCGCATCACGGACGAGCCCATGCGGACCGCGACCTCGCGGCCGAAGCCGTCCGCGGCGCCGGCGCTGATCGCCAGGAGGCGCCTCGCGGGCACATCGCCCGGGGCCGCCAGGGCCGTCGCGTAGCGCTTGCCGCCCAGCTCGCCGAACGCCGCGAGGGCGCGCAGCTCGCCGCCGGTCCGGCGGTCCAGCTCGTCCAGCTCGCCCGCGAATGCGACCTCGCCGATGACGGGCACCACCAGCAGGTCTGCTGCTGCCTCCCAGGGATGGCCGGTGACGACGCGGATCTGCACGGAGACCTCCGAAGAGCGTGGGGCTGCCGGGCTGACGGTGCCCGGGCCGGGGTACTCGAGGGGCTGGGCGGACCCTGCCCCGATGGCTCGAGTGTAGCGCCGCCCTACGGGATCGCGGCGTCCTGCTCCTGCAGGGCTCGCTGCGTGTCCAGCGCATCGGACAGCTGGCCGCGCGCGGTCTCGATGGAGATCAGCGCCTGGTTGAGCCCGCCCTGGGCGATGTCGGACATGATCACGAGGATGCCCTTGGTGCTCTCCGGCAGGGCGGCCCGGGCCACCTTCTCGGCGTCGATCGCCTTGCGAACCGCCGCGGTCACCACGCCCTTGCTCTCGTTGAGGGCCGTGTACAGGGCGCGGAGCGACGTGTCGTAGGCCGCGTTCCGGTCCACCCATGCCGTTAGCGTGGAGATGTCTGCGCGCTTCGCGAGGCGGGCGGCGATCTCGCGAAGCGTGGCGATCGTCGCGTCGGGCGCGTCCAGCAGCCTGAGCGCCTTGGCGTACTTCGCAGCGGTGCCCGCCGAAGCGGCCTGGGCGGTCTCCTGGTCGTGACGCTCCAGGAGGCCGCTGACCTGCGAGGCGTCAAGGGCCTGGCCCGTGAGGGTCGCCCAGTCTTCCTCAAGGCCGTCCGTGAGGACCGTCGTGTCCACCAGCTGTCCGTATCGCTCCTCGAGGTCCGCCCGGACGTGCAGCCCGGCGTCCACGCCCATGTGGGGGACCTCGGCGAGGGCGGCCTCGAGGATCGCCGCCTGGTCCTTCACCACTGTGAGCTGGTTGGTGCCGTCCGCGATGGCGGTGCCGAGCGCCTCCTGGTCGCCGGAGAGCAGCATCGCGAGGCAGGTGCGCGCCGAGCCGGACAGGGTGTCCACCGCATCCGCGACCGCCTGGAGATCGGTGGTGGCGCCGTCGAGCAGCGGGGTGACCTCCGTGTCACCGGGCGCGGTGAGCTCCGCGCGGGCCGGAGTGCCGGCGATGTGGTTGATGGTCCCGGCGATGCCGCCACCGCCCACCGCGATCAGCGCGACGACCAGGACCCACACCAGGGCCGTGACGAGCCGGGAGAAGAGATCGGCGATGCGCACGGCGCCAGAGTAGCGGGCCCTCGCGCGGAGTGCCGTCCCCCGTTCGGGCGGCCCGGGCGGGGCGTCTCGGACGCCTGCGCCCGCCTTCACCTACTGTTTCGAGGCCTTCGCCCGCAGGTGCGTCAGCCCGCCCTCCATGGGCACGGGATCGAAGCCAAAGCCGGCCTTCGCCGAGTCCACGGGGCCGATGTTGTCGAGCTTGAGCTGGCGCAGCTGGTCCGTGGCCACCGGGAACGGCAGGCGGATCATCTCCGACAGACCGGCGACGAGCCGGATCAGCGCCACGGGCATCGGCACGAGGAGGCGCCTCGCGCCCATGCCACGGCAGACCTCCTCCACCACCTCGCGGTAGGTCCAGTAGCGGGGACCGCCGAGGGGAAGCTCGCTGCCGATGTACGCATCGTCGCCGAACACGAGGACGATGGCGCGGGCGAGGTCCGTGATCGCAAGGGGCTGGAAGCGGGCCTGGCCGGAGCCGGTGATCGGCACGATTCCGGGCGACATGCGGACCAGGTCCGCGAGGATGTTGAAGAAGCCGTCCCGCGGGCCCCACAGGAGCGAGGGCATCACGATGGTCCAGTCCAGGCCGCTCTCGCGCACGAGCGCCATGGCCCTGGCCTTGGACGAGGCGTAATGGAGCGCCGGATCATCGACGACGGCGAGCGCCCCGAGGTGGACGAAGCGGCGGACGCCGGCCGCCTGTGCCGCGGCCACCATGTTGCGCGTCCCCTCGGTGTTCACCAGGCGCAGCGTCTGGCCGCCGTCCCAGTCACGGGCCACGGCGACGAGATGGAGGACTGCGTCCACGCCTGAGAGCACGCCGTCCAGCGACGCGGACTTCGTCACGTCACCGCGCCGCACCTCCACGCCGCCCTGCTGGGCGGCGGTCAGACGGCCGGTGACCTCGGCAGCGCCCCTGTCGTCACGCACGAGCGCGAGAACGCGGTGACCGGCATCGACGAGCGCCGGGACGACATGACTGCCAACGAAACCGTTGGCGCCGGTGACAAGGATCGTGGACATCGGGTGCCTCTGCGTCGCGCCTGCTCGGAGTGCGGCTTCGCATCGTATTCGACGCGCCACGCGGGACGGATGGGTGCGCCGGGCATCGACTCCGCACCCGCGCCCCGCGCCAACGCCAACCGGGCATACCATCCGGCCATGCGCCAGCTTGACTCCCGGACCCTGCGTTCCCTCACCCGGGCCATGCCGAAGGCGGAGCTCCACCTCCACCTTGACGGCTCCCTCCGCGTCGACACGGCGCTGGACATCGCGGCCACCCGCAAGGTGGCGGCCCCCCACACGTTCGCCGGCATGCGCGACGTGCTGGTCTGCCCGGAGCAGGTCACGGACCAGGCGACGCTGCTGCGGGCCTTCGACCTGCCGATCAGGCTGCTCCAGGACGCCGAGGCGCTCGAGCGCGTGGCGGCGGAGCTGGTGGAGGACAAGGCCGCCGAGAACGTCCACTACATGGAGATTCGTTGGGCGCCGCTGCTGCACACCGCGAAGGGCCTGTCCGGCCTGGACGTGGTGGACGCGGTCTGGCGCGGCGCGAGCGACGTGGCGCGGCGCTGCAACGTGGAGGTCCGCCTGATCGCCACGCTGATGCGCTCGCACACGCCGGACGCGAACCTCGCGTTCATGCTGGACCTCAACGGCGAGGGGATCCCGGAGGGCCTGGTGGCCGTGGACCTCGCGGGGCCGGAGGAGCGCTTCCCGGACCCGGAGCAGCACCGCGCGGCCATCGACCTCGCCCGCGACCTGGGCCTCCACGTCACGCTGCACGCGGGCGAGTGGGGCGGCGCGGCCCAGGTGCGGCGCGCGCTTGCACTGGAGCCGGAGCGGATCGCCCACGGCCCGCTGGCCATCGACGACCCGGACCTCGTGGCGGAGCTGCGCGACCGCGGCACCTGGCTGGACCTGTGCCTCACGTCCAACCACCAGGCCAACATCATCCCGGTCTTCGAGGAACACCCGTTCCGCCGCCTGATGGCGGAGGACGTGCGCGTCACGCTGAACACGGACGACCTCACCGTGAGCGACGTCACGCTGTCCGAGGAGTACGCCCGCGCCGTGGAGCGCCTGGGCGTCACGCTGCCGGAGCTGTGGGCCGTGGACATGGCGGCCATCGAGGCGGCGTTCTGCGAGGACGACGTCAAGGAGAACCTGCGCGAGGAGTTCCTCGCCTGGGCCGCGCACGTCCCGGAGGTCCTCCACGGCTGAGGCCGTGCCGATGTCGCCCACCACGATCGCGCTCGCGGTCCTCGTCTTCGCCCTGGTGATCACGCGCCTCGAGGAGGAGCGGCGCTGGCGGGACGGCCGCATCTCCGATCGCACGAACGCGCTGCTGGTTGCGGGCCGCCTGCCCATCCTGGGCATTGGCTTCGGCCTGATCACCGGGCAGGAGCCGCCGGGCGTGCTGCTGCTGGGCGCGCTGGGCCTGGGTCTTGCCGCGCTGGTGGTCCCCTACGTCACGCGCCGGCTCCGCCGGATCCGCGAAGGCGCGCCCCGCAGCTAGCCGTTTGGGCCGTTGAACGCCGGCACGTTGATCGTCAGCTCGTCGTCGATCGCGTTGGGAATGGGGTCCAGCGTCACGTCCACCGGCACCGCCATCCAGCCCGGCCCATCGAACGACGCGGTGACCGTGCCGCCCTCGGCATACGCCGCCTGCATCCGCTCCAGCAGCGCGATCACCGTGAGCGGGAACGCGGAGATGGCGTCCTGCTCCAGCGCGCCGTTGGGGCCGATGGCGGAGGCCACCTGGCCATCCCGGACCGTGACCTTCACCGGGCCGTTGAGCA